>NZ_JBHVJT010000050.1:0-21477 GCF_042798815.1 Kitasatospora sp. NPDC057738
CCCCGCCCCCGCCTGGCAGGCCTTCGTCACCGCCGTCCGCACCGGCGAGTTCGACGCCCGCTGACCGCAGTCACCATCGGCCCCGCCGCCCCATACTCGGGGCGGCGGGGCCGAGATGTGCGCAACTGCGCAGCGGGCGGCTCTTTTCTGCCAAATTGGTCTCTACCATTGCCCCGAATCCGGGATTCCGGAAGGCTCGCCGCCGAGCACCGGGAAGCGGACTCCGGTGTTCTCCCTTGAGCGAGGAAGACACCGACATGGCACTTCGCAAGGCGGTTACCAGCATGGCCCTGGCCGGACTGTTCTCGGTGGCGGGCGGCCTGATGGTCGCCCCCGCTGCCCAGGCGTCCACCACGAGGACGACCGGTTACACCTACATCGGCATGTACCCGAGCGGCGCCGCATGCGACGCGGCCGGCAAGGCCTACGTGGCCCGCGGGGAGGCGGTCAACTACTTCTGCGACGTCGCCCCGACCACCGCCCGCCTCTCCGTCTGGTTCTACTAGAAACCACCGGGTGACCATCTGAGGGGCGGGAAGCCGGCGTGGCCGGCTTCCCGCCCTTTTCCCCTACTCTGGTGGCCAGTTGGCAGCACGGCCTCGGGAGGGCGCGCGATGGACACCACCCACATCACCACCTGGCGGAAGAGCTCGTACAGCGGCAGCGGCGGTACGTGCGTCGAGGTTGCCGACGGCTTCGCCGGCGTCATGCCCGTACGCGACTCCAAGGACCCCTCCGGCCCGGCCCTCCTCTTCCCCGCCCCCGCCTGGCAGGCCTTCGTCACCGCCGTCCGCACCGGCGAGTTCGACACCCACTGACCACAACCCTCGGCCCCGCCACCCCATGCTCGGGGCGGCGGGGCCGAGCGGTCAGAGCCCGAAGTTCCAGTCGACGATCATCTGCAGCAGGTCCTTGCGCTCGTCCACGAAGTCCATCGCGATCACGCCGTAGTGGGCGCGCTGGGAGATGCGCGGCGTCAGGTAGTCCTGGATGGAGGGATTGACGACCTTGGCGATCTGGTACGGGGTGTCCGGGAAGCTGCTGGAGCTGGCGAAGTGGAGGTACAGCTTGCCGTCGTTCTGGCCGTAGAACGCCGTGTCCAGCCCTTCCCTGACCCGCTGGACCTTGCGGCTGGGCCCGTCGCTCCACGCGTCCTGCAGCCAGATCCGGGAACTGTCCCCCCACTGCAGCGGGTCGTAGCGCCCGTCGCCCCAGGTGAAGTCCGACATGATGGGGACGATCTTGCCGCGCACCTGCCCGAGTGTGGGCAGTCCGCCGGGCAGTGTTCCGGCCTTGGGGAGCCAGAACCAGGGCCGGTAGTTGCCCTTCCCGTCGTAGCCGTCCATGTAGTAGTTGAAGATCTCGCTGAAGCGGTAGTCCTGCCCCTCGGTGTACTCCTTCTTGACCCGCATGATGATCGTCTCGCGGGGGTTCGCCTTCAGGAAGTCGATGCAGAGGTTCAGCACGTCACCGAAGTTGATTTTCTGGTAGATCTTGTCGTGGTGGATGGTGAAGACGTCGCCCGCCACCCGGCACCGGATGTCGAGGAAGCGCACGCCCGCCTGGAGCTGCTGGTTGATGCGCCACTCCTGGCACTGGGCGAAGCCGAAGGCGCCGCCGTCGTAGAGCGCGCAGGTCTCGTGGGTTCCGGGGATCGTCAGCTGCGACAGCTTCACGTTGTCGCCCAGCAGCGACATCCACTTGTCGGTGGGGCGGTGGACGAGGCGGTCCGGCGCGGCGACGGCCGATGCGCCCGAGCCGGCGATGCCCAGGGCCCCGGTCGTGGCCGCGAGCGCTGCGCCCCTGAGAAGGGTCCTACGGTTGATCGACATGCAAGAAGCCTCCGGACTCGGGGCCCCGATGGTGATCGGGCGTGAACGTTCTCCTTTCCGACTCCAACGGGCCTCCGTCCGAGGCCGGTTCATCGTCCGCGAACCGAACGTCCGCCACCCGCACCGCGGCCGCGCCGGCGGGCGGCACGCGGAAAACCCGGTGCGCCCGACGCGACACCTCGGTAGCCTGCACCGCCATGGCATCGGAACTGGAACGCCCCCCACTCCAGGCGGACGAACGCACCGCGATCATCGGCTGGTTGGACCTGCAGCGGAAGATCCTGCGCTGGAAGTGCGAGGGGCTGGACGACCGGGACGCGCACCGGGCGGTCGTCCCGACCTCGCCGGCCATGACGATGGCCGGCCTCATCTCGCACATGCGCTGGACCGAGCACCTCTGGCTGGAGGTGATGTTCCTCGGCGGTGACGAGAAGCAGAACCCGTCCTTCGACGAGTCCACCGAGGACGCCGACTGGCACACCGACGACCGCCCCCTCGCCGACCTGCTCGCGGAGTACGAGTCCCAGTGCGCCCGCAGCAACGAGATCGTCGCGGCGGCCTCCCTGGACGACGTCGGCCGCAAGCCCGGCTTCCGCGCCGGCGGCGCCAACCTGCGCTGGATGCTGATCCACCTCGTCGAGGAGACCGGCCGCCACGCGGGGCACGCCGACATCGTCCGCGAGCTCCTCGACGGCTCGAAGGGCTACTACTAGCGGTTCCACCGGACTTCACCGCTTCCGCCGGCCGGCGGCCCGGGAGCGGGAGGTCCGGCCGGGCGGGTGCGGGACGCTCCGTCAGGTCCCGTCCCGCGCCGGACCGGCCGTGAAGGGGCCCGTGACCGGGCAACTCCCGGTGATCCGGACGCCGCTGACGCCCTGCTAGGGTCCGGACCCGTGACGGACAGGGTGCAGAAGCAGTACGAGGCGATGCGCGGGCACTTCCACCGGGCCGCCGGGCAGCGCGGGTTCACGCTCGACCCCGCCCAGGAGCTCCCGGTCGAGCGGCTCAGCCGGCTGGCCGGCGAGCTCGCCCACCCGGCCTGGCGGCTGCGCCGCGGTCCGCGGCACCTCTACCTCTGGGGCCCGGTCGGCCGCGGCAAGAGCTGGCTGGTGGACACCTTCCTCGACGGGCTGGCGACCCCGCGCAAGCGGCGGCTGCACTTCCACGACTTCTTCCGCCGGCTGCACGAGGGCGTCGCCCACCACGCCGGGAGTCGCGGCGCGGACGGCGCGGCCGTGGACCGGGCCGTGGACGAGCTGCTCGGCGACTGCCGGGTCCTGGTCTTCGACGAGTTCCACGCCCACGACGCGGGTGACGCGATGCTGGTGGCCCGTCTGCTGCACACCCTGCTGGACCGGCGGATCACCCTGGTCACCACGTCCAACTACCCGCCCGCCGGGCTGATGCCCGACCCGCTGTACCACCACCTCTTCGAACCGACGATCAGGCTGATCGAGGAGCGGATGGACGTGGTCGACGTCTGCGGGCAGGTCGACTTCCGGCGCCTGCCCGGGTCGGAACGCGCCCACGGGTTCGGCCTCGGCGCCCGGCTCCGCCCCGGCGACGAGGCCTCGGCCGGCCTCACGGCGCCCCGGCCCGAGGAAGCGGGTCCGGTGGCCGCCCATCACCGCGAGCTGCCGGCCCGGGCGGTCCGCGAGGACCATGTGTGGTTCGGCTTCCCGGAGCTGTGCGAGGGCCTCACCTCCGTCGCGGACTACCTCGCCCTCGCCGACCGCTTCCCCACCGTCGTCCTCGACGGCGTCCCGCCGCTCACCGATGCCTCCCCCGACGGCCGCCGGCGCTTCGCCAACCTGGTCGACGTCTGCTGCGACCGCGACGTCCGCCTGGTCCTGATCGGCGCCGACCCGCTCGCCGGCCTCCCCGCCGGCTCCGCCCTCATGCGCGACCTCGACCGCACCGCCAGCCGCCTCGCCCTCCTGCGGCACCCGGCCCCGCAGGCAGGGGTTTGACGACGGACCCTAGCTTCGGGTGAAGGTCCCGAGGCCCTCGTGGTCGAGCTGTTCGACCACCACCGTGGAGGCCCGGCCGTCGGCGCCCACGCCGAACGTCACCCCGGACAGGCCGACGGCGTTCTCCCCGCGGGTGCGGAAGCTGAACACGTCCCCGGCGTAGTGCTGGAGCGGGAACTGCAGGTCGTCCGGGCCCAGGCTCATCACCAGGGCGCCGCCGTTGCCGGTGGTCACGGTCAGCGGGCCGTAGTAGCCGTTGGCGTACGTGCCGACGTAGGCCGCGTCGGGCCTGGCGGGGGCGGCGTCGGCCGGGGGCCTGGTGTAGTCGGTGGGCGAGACGCCGGTCAGCGCGGCGGCGGGGACGACCTTGCCGAAGAAGGCGAGCCAGTCGACGGTCTCGTGGCCCTCCTCGGCGAGGTCGAAGAACTCCTCGGCCACCGCCTCGGGCAGGCCGACCGGCTGGCCGTTGGTCAGCACCACGATCCCCAGCTGCTCGGAGGGCAGCAGGGTGACCACGGTGGCGGCGCCCAGTTCGAAGGCGCCGGAGTGGTTGAGCCTCAGCCGGCCGCCGTTGTCGCGGCCGACGTTCCAGCCCAGGCCGTACTGGCCGGGGTTGCCGTCGGGTGCGGACGGCGGGTTGGAGAGGCTGTGCGGCAGCCAGGTCTCGCCCAGGGCGGCGGTGTCGACGATCTGCTTGCCCTCGAAGGAGCCGTCGGCGAGCTGCAGCCGCATCCAGCGGGCGAGGTCCTGCACGGTGGAGCTGACGCCGCCGGCCGGGGACTGCGGGTCGGCGTTCTCGGTGGTGCTGACCTGCCAGCCGCCGCCGGTGCCGGTGCGCACGTGCGGCACGGCCTTGTCGGGCGCGTTGTCGTAGGCGGAGCGCAGGGAGCTCGTGGAGGTCATGCCGAGCGGCTTGTAGAGGGTGTCGGCGGCCAGGGTCTCCCAGGCGGTGCCCCTGGTCCTGGCGACGGCGACGGCCGCCTCGGTGAGGCCGTAGTTGGTGTAGGCGTAGGTGGCGCGGAAGGGGGCCAGGGGCTGGTCGCGCAGGTGCTGGAGGATGTAGTCGCGCTGGTAGCCGAGGTCCTGGAGGAGGTCGCCGGCGTGGTCGGGCAGGCCGCTGCGGTGGGAGAAGAGGTCGGCGATCGTCACGTGGCGGCCGACCCAGGGGTCGGCGAGGGTGAAGCCGGGGTCGTGGGCGATGACGGGGTCGTCCCAGGCGACCGCCTTCTGGCCGACGGCCGTGGCGACGACGGTGGAGGAGATCGGCTTGGAGACGGAGGCGAGCTGGAAGACGGTGTCGGGGTCGACGGTGTCCGGCTTGCCGAGCTCGCGGACGCCGAAGCCCTTGGCGTGGACGACCTTGTCCTTGTGGACGACGGCCAGGGCCAGGCCCGGCACGCCGGTCCTGCGCAGGGCGTCCTGGACGTAGGCGTCGATCCGGTCGACGGCGAAGGCCACCTGCTGGTCGCTCAGCTGCGGTGAGGGCTGCGGCGGCGCGGTGGGCACGGCGCCGGAGGAGCCGGGGGCGGCCTCGGGGTCGGAGGCGGCGGAGGTGCACCCGGCGAGCAGCAGGCCGGCCAGCAGGGGCGCGGCGATGCGGTGTCCCGGCCTGGCGGCGGTGCGGCGGTGCATGCGGGTCCTCCCTCGTCCGGGCGGCACGGGCCGTGCGCCTCATCGCGTGAGTACGTGAGTATTCGACGGCCCGGCGCGGCCCGGGCGGGCGCCGCGCACCGCCGTGGGCGCATTCACCCGTGCGGCGGCGGGCAGGGGTCGGGGCGGCCCGCCGGGGCCGCCCCGGGCCGGTGCGGAGCGGGAAGCCGGCCGGGCCGGCTTCCCGTGCGCACGCCCGCTCCCCCGCCCCTGGGCGACGTCCCCGTCCCTGGCCGATGTCCCCGTCCTACTCGACGACCTCGGCCTTCTCGATGACCACGTCCTCCTTGGGGACGTCCTGGTGGCCGCTCCTGGAGCCGGTGGGCACGGTCTTGACGGTGTCCACGACGTCCTGGCCCTCGACCACCTCGCCGAAGACGGCGTAGCCCCAGCCCTGGGCGTTCTTGCCGCTGTGGTCGAGGAAGTCGTTGTCGGCGACGTTGATGAAGAACTGGGCGGTGGCCGAGTGCGGGTCCCCGGTGCGGGCCATCGCGACGGTGTACCGCGTGTTCTTCAGGCCGTTGTCGGCCTCGTTCTGGATGGGGGCGCGGGTCTTCTTCTGCTTCATGCCGGGCTCCATCCCGCCGCCCTGGACCATGAAGCCGTTGATGACCCGGTGGAAGACCGTCCCGTCGTAGAAGCCGTCCCGGACGTACTGGAGGAAGTTCTCCACCGTCGCCGGGGCCTTCTCCGCGTCGAGGCGCAGGACGATGTCGCCGTGGTTGGTGCTCAGTTTGACCTTCGACACGATGACCTCACTGTACGGGTTGCGGCGGCTACGGATTGCTCACGCGCATTGTGACAGGAGGGACGGCCGGGCACCGTCGAGGCGCCTCAGTTGGCGAGGGTGAAGTCGCCGCCGACGGGGGCGGCGAGCTTGTCGATGCCGGTGAGGGCGGTGAGGGTGGGCACCGGGGTGCTGCTGTCGGCGGTGGTGCCGTCGCCGAGCTGGCCGGAGCCGTTGCTGCCCCAGGAGTGCACGGTGCTGGTCCCGGACAGGGCCACGGTGTGCTCCCGGCCGCCGGCCACCAGCCGTACGCCGCTCAGGCCGGGGACGGTGACGGGGGTGACGCGGAAGACGGTGGTGCCGTCGCCGAGCTGGCCGGCGGTGTTCTGGCCCCAGGCCTTGAGGCGGTGGTCGGTGTCGACGACGGCCATGCTGTGGTTGCAGCCGGCCGCGATCCGGGTGACCCCGCCGGTCCAGGCCCCGTGGGTGGTGACGGGGGTGTAGCGGTTGATGGTGGTGTTGTCGCCGAGCTGGCCGGTGGCGTTGTAGCCCCAGGCCTTCACGGCGGCACCGGCGCCGGGCGTGCCGACCAGGACGAGGTTGTGGCTCGCGCCGGCGGCGATCCGGCTGACGCCGGTCAGTCCGACGACCCGCGCGGGGAGGCCTCGGTTGGTCGAAGTCCCGTCGCCCAGCTGGCCGTTGCTGTTGTAGCCCCAGGCCCAGACGGTGCCGTCCTCGCGCAGCGCGAGGCTGTGGTGGAGGCCGGCGGCGATGGCGACGACCTTGTGGAGGCCCTCGACCCGCACCGGGACGCCGCTGTCGGCGCCGGTGCCGTTGCCGAGCTGGCCGTGGTTGTTCTGGCCCCAGGCCAGGACGGTGCCGTCGGCGAGCAGGGCGAGGCTGTGCGCGCCGCCGGCGGCGATGTCGGTGGCGTCGGTGAGACCGGCCACCTGGCCGGGCGCGTTGTGGCTGAACACCGTGCCGTCGCCGAGCTGGCCCGAGCCGTTGACGCCCCAGGACTGCACCGTGCGGTCGGCCAGCAGGGCCAGCCCGTGGCCGAGGGTGGCACCGGCCCCGCCGGCGGCGATCTTCACCACGTCGGCGCTGGTCAGCCCGAGCACGGCGGTGGCCGTGGTGCGGAGGTCGGCCCAGGTGCCGTCCCCGAGCTGGCCGGAGCGGTTGTTGCCCCAGGACTTCAGGCGCTTCTCTGCCATGCGACGATGCCTCTTTACTTGTATGACAATAAGTCAAATCGTCGACATGTCAGATCTGTTGACGAGTCCACGATCATGGACCGACGCTACCCACGCGCACGTCACCGGCACGGGAAACGGCGGCGCCGGCCACTCGATCGGGTGATGGCGGGCCTCCGGCGCGGCCGCTGAGCCGTACGTCCCGCAGCGCATGGCGCGGGACGGAGGGCTCAGCGGGCACGGAGGGCTCAGCGGGCACGGAGGGCTCAGCGGGTGCGGAGGGCTCAGCGGGTGCGGAAGGCCTGCCGGTAGGCGCCGGGGGTGGTGCCGGTGCGGGCGCGGAAGCGGCGGCGCAGGTTGACGGCGGAGGTCAGCCCGACGCGGGCGGCGATCGCGTCGACGGGCAGGTCGGTGTCCTCCAGCAGGACGCGGGCCGCGGCCAGCCGGCGGGCGAGCAGCCAGGCGCCCGGGCTGGTGCCGAGCTGGTCGGCGAAACGCCGGGCCAGGGTGCGGGGCGAGACGCCGAGGCGGGCGGCCAGGGCCTCGACCGACAGGGGCGCGCCCAGGCGCTCGTCGGCCCAGGCGAGCAGGCCGTCCAGCACCTGCCCCGACGGCACCGGCACCGACGGTGCCGGCGGCAGCAGCGACGGCGACACCGGCTGCGGCGCGCAGGGCGTGCGGTCGTCGTCGGGGTGCGGAGCCATCGCCATGTGCCGGGCCAGCGCGGCGGCGTGGGCGGCGCCGTGGTCGCGCCGGACCAGGTGCAGGCACAGGTCGAGGCCGGCGCCGGCGCCCGCGCTGGTGGCGACGTCGCCGTGGTCCACGTAGCGCCGGTGCGGCTCGACCCGGATCCGGGGGTACGCGCGGCGCAGCTGGTCGGCGCGGGCCCGGTGGGTGGTGGCGGTGCGGCCGTCGAGCAGTCCGGTGCGGGCCAGGGCGAACACCCCGGAGCAGATGGCGGCCAGCCGGGCCCCGCGGGCGTGCGCCCGCAGCAGGGCGCGGCGCACGGGGTCGGTGAGGGGTTCGTCCACGGGCAGCCAGCCGGGGACGATCACGGTGTCGGCGGTGTCGAGCGCGTCGAGGCCGTGCGGCACGGACATGGTGTAGCCGCCGGTGGTGGGCACCGGGCCGGGGACCTGCGTGCAGGTGGCGAAGGTGTAGTGCTGCGGCAGGCCGGGTCTCGGTGTGCCGAAGACCTCGGCGGCGCAGCCGAGTTCGAAGGTCGACTGGACGGGCCGGACCAGGGCCACCACGCGGTGCATGGCAGGAAAGTACCCCAGGGTGTCGCGGTGGGGCCTGTCCGGGCCGGCCGGGGCGCGGCACCGTTGCGGGCATGTACCCGGAGATCCTTGCCCAGCAGGGCTACACGTCCGTGTCCGTCGACGAGTCCCCGGTCCGCGAGCTGTTCCCCGGTGTCCGGCTGCGGGCCCTGTGGCGGGGGCCGGACGGCGCGCACGCCCATGTGCTGGAGATGGCGGCGGGCTCCCGCTGGCCGCACCGTGACGTCCACGAGCCTGGGCCGGAGGAGGTGTTCGTGGTGGCGGGCGTCTTCAACGACGGGGCGCGGGACTACCCGGCCGGTACGTTCCTGCACGCCCCGGCGGGGTCGTGGCACGTGCCGTCGACGGCCGTCGGCTGCACGCTGTTCGTGTTCTACCCGCAGGGGTAGGGCCGCGGGGGCGGGGGCGGGAGGCCGCCGGGGTCGGGCTTCCCGCCCCGCTCCGGGCCGGTCAGGAGCCGGGGTTCAGCGAGGCGTTGACGTCCTTGAGGAACTCGGCGACGGGGCGGCCGAGGAGGTCGGAGCTGTCGAGGGAGACGCCGTAGCGGTTCTCCAGGTCGGCGAGGACGCCCAGCACGCCCAGGGAGTCGACGCCGAGGTCGAGGAACATGCGGCCGGGGTCGGCGAGTTCCTCGGCGGTGACCTGGACGCCGGCGCGGGTCCTGACCAGGGTGGCCAGTTCCTCGTAGGTGATCTCCGTGGCCATCGGGCCCTCCGGGGGTGCGTGGGTGGCAGGGCCGACGGCGGTCGGGTCGTTCAACGGGTGGCCCTGTGCGCGCAGTTGTACGTGGTCGCCAGGCGTCCGGTCCAGCTCGTTCACTCGTACGCGTGAGGGCTTTCACGGGGACGGCCGGGACGCACCGCCGGGCGGGGCGGGCGCCGGACCGGGCGCCCGTGGCCCGGCGGGCTCAGGCCGCGCCGAAGTGCCGTTTGGTGTCGGCGATCAGCGTCCGCTGGAAGGCCGTCCCGGGCATGTCGGTCAGTGCCGCGGGGCGGCGCAGCAGTGGGGCCGGCTCGTAGGCGAAGGTCCAGGTGAAGCGGGTGCCGCCGCCCGGGAGGGGTTCGAGGAGGTAGTCCTCGCCGAAGCGCCGGTACAGCGGCAGGGAGGCCTCGGTGACGCGGAACGCGTGCCGCGTTCCCTCCTCCCAGAGCGTGAACTCCTCGCGCAGCCGCAGCGTCCCGAGCGCGGTGATCTCCCGGGTGGTGCCGACGCCGTGCGGGGCCGGTGAGGTGTAGCGGCCGCCGGCCAGGCCCCGGCACCAGGACAGCGGTGCCGGGCCGGCGAGTCCCGCCCACACGCTCCGCGGTGCCACCGGCAGGTCCATCACGTGGCGGTGGCGGTGCGGGGCGGTGTCGAAGAAGGAGGCGTCGAAGCGCTCCAGTGCGAACCAGGGCATCGGGGCCTCCTCGTGGCGGGTCGGGGGATGCGCCCGAGCGTACCGGGCGGGGGAACCGGGCGCCCCGTCAGGTCGGGCTCCCTGTCGGGCCTGGCCGGGCCGTCGGGCCTGGCCGGGGCGTCGGACCGGGGCCGTCAGGCGATGCGGTGGGCCAGGCCCGGGTAGTCGGCGACCAGGCCGTCCGCGTCCAGCAGCAGGTCCGCCCGGTAGTCGCCGGAGGCGTAGCGGACGGTGGCGCCTCCGTCCTCGTAGCGGTGCAGGTGGGTGTAGGTCTGGCGGGAGGGCACGACGACCAGCTCGGGCACCCGGATCCAGGCCATCAGGAAGTGGTGTTCGCCCGGGCCGCGGTGGAGGGCGTGGCGCAGGACGGGCGGGGTGTTGGTGAGCGGGGACAGGCCGAGGTCGCAGTCGAGGGCGCCGTCGAGGTCGGGGCGCGGGGTGCCGTCGACGGTCCAGTGGCCGGTGGTCTCGTCGCGGCGCAGGTCGAGGGTGCGGACGGTGTCGGGGGTGCGGGCGGTGACGTGCATGCGGCGGGTGGTGAAGCCGTCGCCGGTGTCGAGTTCGTAGTCGAGCCAGTACGGGGCCGGTTCGGCGGCGGCGACGCGGCCGCGGGCGGTCAGGGCGGTGGGGCGCAGGTCGATCCAGGAGGTCTCCAGGCCGGCGGTCTCGGTGACCCGCCAGGTGGGTGCGGCGGTGGGTGCGGCGGGGCGGTTCGGGTCGGGGGCGGTGCGGCTGTTCATTCGTGCACGGTACTGCCGGGTGCCGACAGCGGGCCCGACGGGCCGTCAACGCGGGGGGTTCATTCGTTCGGGTGAGGGTGAGGGCGGGGCGTGCCTCGTGCGGGGCGGGGCGGGGTCCGGGGCGGCGGCGGGCCCGGTCCCGGGCTCTCCATAATCGCGTGGGTGATCACATCCTGTGACGAAGCGGTGGCCCGGTTGCGGGCCCTGCCCGGACTGTCGTGCTGTGCCCGTCCCCTGAACGTGCTGCCGCTGCTGCGCACCGGCTGCCTGTCCGCGGTGGTGAGTGTGGAGGGCCCGGACGCGGGCTGGGCGGACGAGTTCGGGGCCTCCTTCCACGCGCTGGAACCGGAGCGGGGGGTGCGCGACCACACCTCGGCGGGGGCCGGGGTCCACGCGGTGCTGCGCGCGATCGCCTGCACCTCGGGCGAGGGCGAGGACGCGGGCCCGGGCGCGGGCGCGGCGGGTGGCGGCTGGCGGGGCCGGGAGCTGGCGCTGCTGCCCTACTCGGCGATGAAGGCCGAGTGGCGCACGGCACTCGGCGCGCTCGGCGCCCGCCTGCTGGAGCCGCCCTCGCACGTGGCCCTGCCGATGCTGGGCGACAAGCGGGCGCAGCGCGCGTGGCTGCGGTCGGTGGGGGCCGCGACCCCGCCGGACGCGGTGGTCCCGGCGCTCGACCACCGGGAGCTGCGCCGCCGCTTCGGTTCCCCCTACGTGGTGCAGACGCCGGTGGGCTCCAGCGGCAAGGGCACCCACCTGGTCGTCGACGAGGCGGACCTGCCCCCGATCCGCCGGGTCGGCGGCGGGCCCTGGCTGGTGAGCGGCTACGTCGAGGGTGTCGCGGTCAACCTGCACGTCCTGGTCTCGGCGGACAGCACGGTGCGGGTGCTGCGCCCGTCCGTCCAGCTGACCCGTATCGAGGGTGTCGGCGCGCCCTTCGGCGCCTACTCCGGCTGCGACTTCGCGGCCCCGGCCCTGCTGTCGCCGCTCGCCCTGGCCCGGGCCGGCGCCTCGGCGCGGCGTGTCGGCGAGGCGCTGGCCGCGCTCGGCTACCGGGGCCTGTTCGGTGCCGACTTCGTCCTGGACGGCGAGCGCCCGCTGCTGCTGGAGCTCAACTGCCGCATGCAGGGCTCGACCTGGCTGCTGGGCGAGCTCGAACTGGCCGAGCACGCGCTGCCGTCCGCGCTGCGCCACGTGCTGGAGCTCTACGGGCACGCCACCGGCGGCGAGCCGCGAACGGACGCGGCGGGCGCCGTGCAGCTGGTGGTGCGGCACACCGGAGCCCCGGTGCGGGTGGCGGCGGCGCCCGGTGGCGGTCTGCACCGGCTCAAGGACGGGCGGCTGCGGTACTGCGGCGCCGGGTTCGGCCTGCTGGAGTGCGGGCCCGACGACTGCGTGCTGCTGCAACTGCCCTCCCCCGGGACGGTGTTGCTCCCCGGGGTGCCGCTCGCCCGGGTCGTGGCCCGGCACCCGCTGACCACCCCGGACGGGACCGCGCTCACCGCGCCCGGACGGCGGCTGGTGGACGCCCTGCGCGCGGGCTTCGTCCTCGAACCCCTCGACGAACCCGTGGGATCCGCCGTCCCCTGCGCGTCGCGGTGAGGAGACCCGTGCAGAGGAGACCTGTGCCGGGGACGCCGGTGCCGGGGACACCCGTTCCGCTGTACGTCCGCGCCGCGGTGCCCGCCGACCTGCCCCGGCTGGCCGCCCTGCGGGCGGAGGCGGCCGCCTGGATCGCGCTGGAGCACGGCTCGGCCCAGTGGTCGGCCCCGTACGACCCCGAGCGCGGCCTGACGCTGATCGCCCGGGGCGCGACGGTGGTCGCCGCGCTGGCGCCGCAGGGCGAGGCCGTCGCCACCGTGACGCTGCGCCCCACCGGCAGCCCCCGCCTGTGGAGCGGCGAGGAACTCGCCCGCCCGGCCCGCTACGTGAGCTCCTTCACGGTGGACCGCCGGTACGCCGGGCGCGGCATCGGCGCCCGTCTGGGCGACTGGGCCGCCTGGCGGGCCGCGCGGGCGGGCGCCGGGCTGCTGCGGGCGAACGTGTGGAGCGACAACGCCGCCCTGCACGCCTACTACCGTGCGCAGGGCTGGCGTTGGGTGCGCACGGTGGCCCACAGCCGCAGCGGCGCCCTGTTCGAACGCGTCACGAGCGCGGTGGCGCCGCCGTGGGTCCACGAGGCGGGCCGTGTGCGGGCGTGAGCGGGGCCCTGCCCGCCCGTGGCGTGCCCGCCCGTGACGGACCGCTCGTGACGGACCGCAGGGGCGCGCCGCGCGGGCCCCTGCCGGGCGCCGCGAGGTCGGGGCCGCCGCGAGGGCGGGGGCTGGGGCGGGGGCGGGGCGAGGGCGGGGGCGGCACAGGCCCCGGGCGCCGAAGCCGGGTTCGGTGCCCGAACGCCCGGCCGGGTCGGCGCGTCGTCGCGGGCCGGGCGGTGGCTGCCGTGCCGGCCCGTGACGACGCGCCGGGCGCCACGCCCTCTCGACGCGGACCGCCGCGGGCGAGCATCCTCGTGTCCCGGTGCGCGGCGTGCGGCCGCGCACCGTCCCCGCGTCGAGTGGAGGAACCCCCGTGGACCCCGTGGAGCGTCTCGTACTGGACCCGACCGGCCGCGCCCGCGATGCCGAGAGCGCCGAGCTGTGCGCGCGCGGAGCGGCCACGCCCGTCGACATCCTGGGCGTGCGGGCCTGGTCGGTGTCCGACCCGGTGCTGCTGGAGGAGCTGACCAAGGACCCGCGCGTCTCCAAGGACGGCGCGCAGCACTGGCCGGACTTCGCCGAGGTGGTGCGGACCTGGCCGCTGGCGATCTGGGTGAGCGCGCACAACATGTTCAACGCGCACGGCGCCGACCACCGGCGGCTGCGCCGGCTGGTGGGCGGCGCCTTCACCGCCCGCCAGGTCGCCACCATGACCGCCCGCGTCGAGGAGCTGACCGACGCACTGCTGGACGGCCTGGCCGCCTGCGCCCCCGGCGAGGTGGTGGACCTGCGCGAGCGCCTGGCCTACCCGCTGCCGATCCAGGTCATCTCCCGGCTGCTGGGCCTGCCCGACGACATCACGGACACCTTCCGGGGCATGGTCGACAAGGTCTTCTCCACCACCTTGTCCGCCGAGGAGTCGGCGGCCACCGTGACCGCGTTCCTGGCCCTGCTGGAGGAGCTGATCGCCGCCAAGCGCCGCGAGCCGGGCGAGGACCTGACCTCGGCGCTGATCGCCGCCCGCGACCACGAGAGCGACGGCGAAGCCCGCGCGCTGAGCGAGGAGGAACTGCGCGACACCGTGCTGCTGATCGTCTCGGCCGGCTACGAAACCACCGTCAACCTGATCGACAACGGCATCACCGACCTGCTCACCCACCCCGAGCAGCTCGCCCTGGTGCGCGCGGGCAAGGCCGGCTGGGACGACGTCGTCGAGGAGGCGCTGCGCCGCAACGCGCCGGTCGCGCACCTGCCGATGCGCTACGCGGTGGAGGACATCGAGCTGCCCGGCGGGGTGACGGTGCGCCGGGGCGAGGCGATCCTCGCCGCCTACGCGGCCGCCGGGCGCCACCCGGTGCGCTACGGCGACAGCGGCGCCGACTTCGACGTCACCCGGCCGGTCAAGGACCACCTCGCCTTCGGGCACGGGGTGCACTTCTGCCTCGGCGCGCCGCTGGCCCGCCTGGAGGGGCGCACCGCGCTGAGCCGGCTGTTCGAGCGCTTCCCCGACCTCGCCCTCGCCCCGGACGCGCGGCTGGAGCCGGTCGACTCGCTGATCTCCAACGGGCACCGGGCGCTGCCGGTGCTGCTCGGCCCGCAGGCGCCGCAGGCGTCCTGACGCTCCGGCGCCCCCGCCGGCCGGCCCGCCACGCGCACCGCCGGCCCTCTCCGGCGCCCGCGCCCCCGCGCCCGCTGCCCTCCTTTGCACGCTCGCCCGGGTGGCGCAGCGGGGCGGGCCGGTACGGGCGGGTCGTGTTAGCAATGGCCGGAGGGGGCGGGGGGTGTCCACGCGGACGCACGCGAAGCACTGGAGACCGGAGACCGTCGTGTCGCACCACCTCAGCGGACCGAACCTGCGCTCACCGGAGGGTGACGCGCGCCTGGATCTGACCGACCTGTTCGCCTTCGCCTCGCCGGAGCCGGGCCGGACGGTGCTGATCATGAACGTGAACCCGGTCGCGCCCAGTGGCGGACAGGCCTTCCATCCGGAGGCGGTGTACCGGATCGACATCGACACCGACGGCGACCAGCGGGCCGACATCGCGTACAGCTTCACCTTCTCCGAGCCGGTGGGCGGGGCGCAGAGCATGACGGTGCGGCGTACCACCGGCGAGGGGGCGCGCGGGCACGAGGCGAGCGGCGAGGTGCTGGTGTCGCGGGCGCCGGTGAGTTTCACGGGCACTCCGGCGGTGGTGGAGGCGGGGTCGTACCGGGTGAGTGCGGGGCTGCGCAGCGACCCGTTCTTCGCGGACCTGGACGGGATCGTGAAGGACTTCCAGTGGACGGGGGTGGACTGGGGCGCGGACAAGAACGTCTTCGGGATCGTGCTGGAGGCGCCGGACGCGGCGTTCGGCGAGGTGCCGGAGATCGGGGTGTGGGCGCGGGTGAGCGTGCGCAAGGACGGTCGGCTGGTGTCGGTGGACCGGGGTGCGCATCCGTCGCTGACGGCGTACTTCAACGAGGAGGACGTGAAGGACGCGTACAACGCCGGGGAGCCGGTGGACGACTGGGTGACCTACCGTGATCCGTGGACGGCGAAGCTGCAGCACTTCGGCGGGTACACCACGGACGCGGCGCACGCGCAGCTGCGGATCGTGCTGCCGGACGTCCTGCGCTACGACCGGGCCCGCCCGGCCGTCTACCCGAACGGGCGCTCGCTGACCGACGACGTGACCTCGGCGCGGCTGACGATGCTCACCGACGGCAAGGTGTCCGGTGACCACATCGGGCCGCACACCGATCTGCTGCCGGCCTTCCCGTACCTGGGCCACCCGCACTGACCTCGGGGGCCCGCCCTGTGGAGGGTTCCGGCCCGTGGAGGGTTCCGGCCCGTGGAGGGTTCCCGGCCCGTGGAGGGTTCCCGGCCCGTGGGGCAAGCAGGCGCGCCCCTGTCAGATGTCAGGGACCGCTGCGGGCGCCGGATTCCTAGGCTGACGGGCACCGGACGGACGGGTCGTCCGTCCTCGTACCAGCCAAGGGAGAACCACTCATGCGCAGGATCACCCACGCCGTCGCCGCCCTGGCCATGGCCGCCGCCGCGCTGACCACGATGGGGGCCGGCAGTGCCGGCGCCGCCGCCGGCGACTGGGCGGGCTGCCCGTCCGGGGCGGTCTGCATCTACCCGCAGGACCAGGACCCGGCGGTCAGCCCCAGTGCCGTCTACCGGAGCTACGGCGCGCACAACCTGAGCGGCCAGTACGGCAACCACTGGGTGCTCAACAACCAGACCGGCGGCGCGCACGCCCACCTGTGCCGTGCCTCGGGCGGCGGTGACTGCGTCTACGACATCGCGGCGCAGCGCGGCGTGTACTACGACCTGGGTCCGATCAACTCGATCACGCTCGACCGTCCCTGACGTTCCGTCAGGTCAGAGCCGGGGGTGCCCGCCGTCCGAGGGGAGCGGCGGGCATTCCGCTTTCCCGCGCCGCGGGCGCGCCGCCCGTCCGAGGCGTGTTCACGAAGATAACGAATGGTGGTGGATTCCGGGGAGTCTGGTTTTACTTATTGACGTCATGTACGCGCCCAGGTTTAACTCCCCCCACCCCGCCGCGAAGCCGCGGCGATCCCAGGGAGAGGTATCCGATGAACGCCGTACTGCGTCGCGCCCTCGTCTCCACCATGGGCCTCGCGCTGACCCTGTCCATGACCGCCGCGTGCGGGAAGGCCAGCGGCGCCAAGAACGAGGCATCCGCCGCCGGCAACCCCGACGCCATCGGCCTACTGCTGCCCGAGAACGCCTCCTCCGTGCGCTACGAGTCCTTCGACCGGCCGTTCATCGAGGCCAAGGTCAAGTCCCTGTGCGCACAGTGCAAGGTGCTGTACAACAACGCCGAGGGCAGCGCGGCCAAGCAGAAGCAGCAGTTCGACACCCTGCTCACCCAGGGCGTCAAGGTGATCATCCTCGACCCGTACGACGCCGACTCCACCCAGAGCTGGGTCGAGGAGGCCGCCGCCAAGGGCGTCAAGGTCCTCGCCTACGACCGCCTGGCCAGCGGCCCGGTCGCCGCGTACACCTCCTTCGACAACGAGAAGGTCGGCGAACTCCAGGGCCGGGCCCTGCTGGACGCGCTCGGCCCGCAGGCCGCCGAGGCCAACATCGTCATGATCGACGGCGACGAGGCCGACCCGAACTCCGCGCAGTTCAAGTCCGGCGCGCACAAGGCCCTCGACGGGAAGATCAAGAAGGTCGTCTACGAGCAGTCCGGGCAGTGGAACGCCGCCGTCGCCGCGCAGAAGATCTCCGCCGCCGTCACCGAGTTCGGCAAGAACGGCTTCCAGGGCGTCTACTCCGCCAACGACGGCATGGCCGCCGCCATCATCACCCAGCTCAAGGGCGCCGGCATCAACATCCCCGTCGGCGGCCAGGACGCCAGCCTGGACGCCATCCAGCGCGTCGTGAACGGCGACCAGGCGTACACCATCTACAAGGCCTACCGCCCGATCACCGACACCGCCGCCGAACTGGCCGTCGCCCTGCTGCGGGGCAAGGACGTCAAGAGCATCGCCCCCGACAGCGTCGACAGCGCCACCGCCAAGAACATCCCGTCCAAGCTGCTGGACGCCAAGGTCGTCACCAAGGACACCATCGCCACCACCGTGGTGGCCGACGGCATCTACAAGGTCTCCGACATCTGCACCGCCGACTACGCCGCCGCGTGCGCCGCCGCCGGCCTCAAGTAGGCCCCCTCCAGCAGAACCCTCTCCAGCAGGACCCCTTCAGCAGGCCCCTCTCCAGCAGGCCTCGGCTATCACACCAAGTAGCCGCTCCCCCAAGGTGGTTGTTCCCGTGACAGGCGCACCCGTCCTGCAGCTGCGCTCGGTCTCCAAGCGCTTCGGTGCCGTCCAGGCCCTCACCGACGTCGACCTCACCGTCCACGCCGGCGAGGTGCTCGCCCTCGTCGGCGACAACGGCGCCGGCAAGTCCACCCTCGTCAAGACCATCGCCGGCGTCCACCCCGTGGACGAGGGCACCCTCGCCTGGCACGGCGAGCCGGTGCGCCTGGCCCGCCCCCAGGACGCCACCGCCCTCGGCATCGCGACCGTCTACCAGGACCTCGCGCTGTGCGACAACCTCGACGTCATCGCCAACCTCTTCCTCGGCCACGAGAAACGCCGCCGCGGCCTGCTCGACGAGGTCGCCATGGAACAGCACGCCCGGCGGCTGCTGGACACCCTCTCCATCCGCATCCCCGACGTGCGCACCCCCGTGGCCGCCCTGTCCGGCGGACAGCGCCAGGTGGTGGCCATCGCCCGCGCCCTGGTCGGCGAGCCGGCCCTGGTCGTCCTGGACGAGCCCACCGCGGCCCTCGGCGTCGAACAGACCGCCCAGGTCCTCGACCTGGTGGAGCGGCTGCGCGGGCAGGGCCTGGCGGTCGTGCTGGTCAGCCACAACATGGCCGACGTACGGGCGGTGGCCGACACCGTCGCCGTCCTGCGCCTGGGCCGCAACAACGGCGTCTTCCCGGTGGCCGGCACCACCCAGGAGCAGATCGTCGCCGCGATCACCGGCGCCACCGACAACGCCCACGCCCGCCGGGCCCGCCGCACCGGGCCCACCGAGGAGGCCGGGCACACCGGGCACACCGGGCCCACCGAGGAGGCCGAGGCCGTATGAGCACCCCCGAAGCACCCGCCCCCGCCCCCGCCACCGCCACCGCCACCGCGGCCACGCCGGACCCCAGGCTGCACCGCACCGAACCGGGCTGGGCCGGCCAACTGCGCGCCGCCCGCCGGCGCCTGGCCTCCGGCGAGCTCGGCTCACTGCCGGTCGTCGTCGGCCTCGTCGTGATCGCCGTCGTCTTCCAGTCCGTCACCCACCACTTCCTGCAGGCCGACAACCTCACCAACATCACCCGCTTCATCGCCGGGCCCGGCCTGATCGCGGTCGGTGTCGTCTTCGTGCTGATCCTCGGCGAGATCGACCTCTCCCTCGGCTCGGTCGCCGGCGCCGGCGCCGCCATCGCGGCGGTGCTGACGGTGCGCCAGGGCTGGAGCGAGTGGGTGGCGATCCTCGCCGCCCTCGGCGCGGCCTGCGTCATGGGGCTGCTGCACGGCCTGTTCTTCGCCCGCGTCGGCGTGCCCGCCTTCGTGGTCACCCTCGCCGGGATGCTCGCCTGGAGCGGCCTGCAGGAGTACGTGCTCGGCGACGGCGGCACCGTCAACAACCGCCACGGCGGCGTCGTCGCCGGCCTGGACAGCACCTTCCTCGGCGACGGCGACATCGCCTACGCCTGGGCCCTGGCCGTCCTCGCCCCCGTCCTCTACCTGGCCGCCCGCCTGAACACCGCCCGCCGGCGCCGCGCCGCCGGCCTCACCGCACCCCCCGCCGCCGACAGCGCCGTGCGCGCCGCCGCCCTCGCCGTCCTCACCCTCGCCACCGCCTACACCCTCAACCAGGACCGCGGCCTGCCGCTGTCCCTGGTCGTCCTGCTCGGCGCCGTCCTCGCCACCGACTTCGTGCTGCGCCGCACCCGCTACGGCCGCCAGGTCTTCGCCGTCGGCGGCGGCGTCGAGGCCGCCCGGCGCGCGGGCGTCAACGTCGCCCGGGTACGGATCTCCGTCTTCGTGCTCTCCGCGTTCCTGGCGGGCCTGGGCGGCCTGTTCTACGCCTCCCAGCAGGGCTCCGCCGACAAGCAACTGGGCAGCGGCAACGTCCTGATGAGCGCCATCGCCGCGGCCGTCATCGGCGGCACCAGCCTCTTCGGCGGCCGCGGCAAGACCTGGTCCGCCCTGCTGGGCATCCTCGTCATCCAGTCCATCACCACCGGCCTGGACATGGTCCACGCCGCCCAGGCCATCCAGTACATGATCACCGGCGCGGTGCTGCTGGCCGCCGTCGTCCTCGACTCCCTCACCCGCCGCACCCGCAGCAGCGGCCGCCGGTAGCGCCGCCCGGCCCGGCGGAACCCCGGCCCGGCGCCCCGCGATGCGGCGGGACGCCGGGCCCTTTCGCGGCCCGCCTCCCGCTCCGGCACCGCGAGAGGACCTGCCGATGTTCGCACTGCTCCCCGGCATCGGGGGCCGACTGCCGGGCGCGACGGGCACCCTGCGGTTCGGCCTGGACGACCGGACGACCGCCGGGACCCTGGCCGGGCTCGGCCCGCTCCCGACGCGGCCCGTACCCGACACGGTCCGGAGCCGCACCGCCCGCTGGGCGGACATCGAAGTGACCGCCGGTGCCGAGGAGTTGGACGGCGCCGAGGCGCCCTGGCTGCGGCGGAAGCCGCCGAGGCCGAACGCGCCCTCAGCGGCTCCCCGTACCTGTGGACCACGGAACGCGACCGGTGGCAGCTCCACGAGAGCGGCGGCGGCCATGTGGTCCGGCGCCGGGACGCGCCGTGGACGCACCTGCTGGTCTGCAACGACACCTTGGCGCAGCGGATCACTGCCGAGATGCTCGCCGCCGGCGTGGACGTCGGTCCGGAGCGGTTCTGAGCCCTCCCCGGCCCCTGTCGCGGGTCCGGGCCGAGCCGTCGACCGAGCCGTCGACCGGGCCCGTGACGGAGAGCCCGGTGGACGGCCGTCACCGCGGTTGCCGGGTCCCGAGCGCCCGGGCGAGCTGCCTGCCCTGCGCGGGTGTGATGCCGTGGGCGAGCTGCCGGGCGAACCGCGGGCTTCCCGGGACGTCGCACCGCAGGATCCCGGCGACGGCGCGCTCCCGCCCTGCCCGGGGCCGGCCCCATCGCCGGCCCTGCGGTGCGCTCCAGCGAGCGGGTGCCCAGCGCAGGTGCCGCAGGACGAAGGCGGCAAGGTGCGCCGCGTTCTCCGGCGGTGTCCCGACGGCGGCCAGCGCCGCCCGCACCACCTCTGCGGCGTCCGGCGGCAGTTGCGCGTCGCCGAGCGTCGGCAGCAGGAGCAGCAGCCGCACCGACGGGTCGTGCACACCGGGCGCGGCGTGGTCGGGCGTGTTCGCGACGTGGATCAGCTCCCGCCAGGACAGGCCCGGTCCCTGCTGGTGTTCCGGCTCCGGGAGGTGGGTGTCGACGGCGGCGAGACGACCTCGCACCCGGCCCCAGTCGGGGTGGACGACCAGGTACTCCGTTCCCCACTCCGTGGGGAGGTCGCAGCTGTACACGTGCACCGCGTGCCCGCCGCCGAAGGGCAGGCGCGCCTCCAGCCCCTCCAGCATCGACGTCTCCCACGCGGCGTCGGCCTCGGCGCCACCGGTACCGAACCACCCGGCGACCAGCTCGCGCTCCGTCTCCGCCACCGCGCAATGCCGCGTCAGGTACGCGGCCCACCACTCCGGTCGGGCCGCTGTCCTCCCGCCATGTCGGTCGTCCAGCACCGGACCAGGCTCCCATGCCCCGCCGCGCAGGATCGGTGCCCCGACGGCCAGGTCGCCTTGTCTCTCCCCCCCCGGAGCCGCACGCTTCCTCCACGCCCGCACAGGCAACAGGGCCGGCATCGGACAAGTCGGCATCCCTGCCCACCTCGCGGACCCAGCAGCTGGCGGACCGGCACCCGAGGCGGGGGCGGGCCCGGACCGGTCCGGGCC
>NZ_JBHVJT010000050.1:21487-67301 GCF_042798815.1 Kitasatospora sp. NPDC057738
TTTCCTCCCTACCGAGGGGGCCGGAGGGGTGAGGGCGTGACCCAGGGGGGGTGGGGGGCCCGGAACCGCCCCGCCCCCGCCCCCGCCTTCCCCGCGTGTCCCGTTCTCCAGCCTTCCCGCGCGTCCTGGCCGCCGCTCTGCGCGCTGGATCTTTAGGCCTGAAAGTCGCTATCCGAAACCGGTGATCAAACCATAGGAATGGCTCCACGGCCTGACCGGCCACCCCCGACCAGAAGGAGCCTCACCCATGATTCGCCTTCGTACCACCTGTATGGCCGTCGCCGCTACCGCCGCGATGCTCGCCCTGGCCGCCGCGCCCGCCCAGGCCGCCCCGGGTGACGTCACGACCTCGTGCGCAAGCGTGGTCACCCCGGCCGGCTTCGTCGACGTGAACTGGGGCTACAGCAGCAGTTGCGGCACGGGGAGCTTCAGCCCGAACATCAAGCAGATCAAGCAGCTCACCGGACTGCCCGTCGGCACCGTGGTCCAGGCCTGCTCCACCACCTACCCGCCCGCGGGCTGGGTCCAGACCAGCTCCTACTACACCAGCAGCTGCGTCGCCTGGTCGAACCCGAGCCTCAACAACAACGCCTGGCAGCTGAAGCGCGTCTCCTGATCCGGCGCCCCCGGCGGCTCCGCTGATCCGCTGATCCGCTGATCCGCCCGGACCCTCGGTCGGGTGCCTGACCCGAGGACCTGACCGAGGGCGCCGGGACCGGACGCGCCGGGACCGACGTGATCAGCGGGCATGCTCGGGGCCGATCGAAGACCGTGCAGTTGTTGAGGCGCCAGTTGTCGCTGCACCCCGGCTCCGGTGAGCAAGTCCCTTCTCCGAGCGCTCGGATCGCGCGGTCGAGCAACCCCGTCGGCACGACCGCCATGCGGGCCGGAGACCGGCTGGACGGGCTGTGGTGCAACGGGGCTTCGCGGGCTGGTACCCGCGCGACGGACGCCCGGTCCGTCCGGGCAAGAACCCCACCCGGCCCAGGGCCAGGATCCTCGCTGCCGACGACGGCAGCCTGCCTTCCTCCGCCTCGGCGATCGTCTCCCTGCACGACACGACGGCTCGTCACGTCCGCCGCGGGCACATCATCAGCTGGAAGGGGTTCGCCGCACATGTCACCGGGACGAAACCTCGTTATCGAGACCGCCTTCCAGACCTACCCGGACGAGAACGACATCCCCCGGCCGAAGTCCTGGCGAGCCCTTGGCACCTGAGCCCGACCATCCAAGATCACCGACAGAGCCGAGCTCCGGCGCTGCTCGCGGATGCGCGACGGTGAACGCGCCCGGCTCCTGCCACGCTGCACAGGAAGTCGGCGGGTCCGACTTCCTGTGCGGGGTGGGGGTTCAGATACGGGCCGCTTGGGTGCGGCAGTGGGTGAGGGCGTACTTGATGCGGGTGTCGGGGTTGGGGGTGGTGGTGAGGAGTTCGCCGGCGGTAACGAGGGTGGTCCAGTACAGGGTGGGGTCGCCGGTGCGGGGCACGGGTCGGGCGGCGGCGAGGGAGAGGTAGGCCGCGGTGAGGTTTCCGGTGGTGAACCAGCGGTGCAGGCCGTGCTGGTGGCCGGGTCGGATGCCGCCCATGGCGTCGATGGCGAGCAGGAAGAGGTCGACGACGGCGAGTTCGGTGTCCGTGAGGGAGACGGGGACGTCGAAGACGCCGAGGGCTTCGAGGAGTTCGCCGGTGTCGGTCTCGGAACCGGGGCGGGGGTTGGCGAGGAGGGCGTCGTGGCACTCGTCGAGGCGGCGGATCGTCTCGGCGAGGGGAATGGTGAGGGCGAGGCAGACCGCGCGGGCGGAGGGGACGGGTTTGTGGGTGCGGCGGGCGAGGAGGGCGTAGGTGTCGGCGGGGGTGCGGCCGCGGGAGAGGGCGTGGCCGGCGAGGGTGGTGAGGTGCATGGGGGGTTCTGGGCTTTCAGGCGGTGACGAGGGCGGACGCGGGGGCGACGAGGGCCCAGACGTACTTGCCGATGCCGCCGGGGCGGTTGGCGCTGCCCCAGCGTTCGGCGAGCCGGTCGACGAGGAGCAGGCCTCGGCCGTGTTCGTCGTCGGGGGTCGGGGTGTGGAGGGTGGGGTGGTCGGTGCCGGCGTCGTGGACTTCCAGCCGCAGACGGGAGCCGGTGACGGTGAAGCGGACCTCGATGTGGCAATCGTCGGGGGCGTCGGAGTGCTGGACGGCGTTGGCGAACAACTCGCCGAGGAGCAACTCGGCGGTGTCGCGGTAGCGCTCGCCGGAAGGCATGCCCGCCAGGTAGGCGCGCAACAGGTACCGCGCCAGGGGCGTGGATTCGGTCCGCGAGTCAAGGCGCGCGACGAAAACGCGGGGCTGGTGGGTTTTGAGCATGGGGGTACCTCGAAGGGGCGGAGTGGGGACATGCGAAAGAAGTGCGGCATCACGCCGCACCTGTCTGATACGGCACCACCCAATGGTTGGCGTTAAGGCTCGATCACACGTACTGAAATCGCCACACCGAGCGAGGCCCGGTCCAAGCCTGGTAGGCGTATTGCACGTGACCACCCCTGACCAACTTGCTTTCCTGTCAACGTAGTTGCTGTAGCAAGTGGCCTGGAGCCGGGAATAGGCAGGCGGCGCACCATTGGTCACGCTCGAATCCTCGGGCAGTCCGACGGGACGTCATACCGCCTTTGCGGGACGTTTGGGACATCTGGCTGGTAGACCTTGAAACGTCCCTAACGTGGAAGGCCAACCGGTGAACAGCCCACTCCGTGACGCAATGACCCGTGCCAACATGACCTCGTCCAAGCTCGCGCGTGTGTGCGGCGTCGACCCCAAGACCGTCGACCGGTGGCTCGCGAACCCCTCGCGCGAACCCCACGCCCGACACCGCTCAGCGGCCAGCCGGGCCCTCGGCGAGGAGGAAGCCGTGCTCTGGCCATCCGTACAGCAGCTCGTGAAGTCGGGCCCGGACCGGGAGCTGGTGCAGATGTACCCGTACCGGTCCGCAGCACCGGCCACTCTGTGGCGTCATCTGATAAGGGGGGCAACCCGGGAGCTGACATTCGCCGGGTACACCAACTACTTCCTGTGGCTGGAGCATGCGAATTTCGGCAGTCTGCTTCGGCAGAAGCTGGCGGCTGGCGTCAGGGTCCGCTTCATCCTCGGCGTGCCCGGTCACCCGGTCACCCGTCAGCGCGAGTTGGAGGAGGACGTCCCCCTGAGTTTGACGACCCGGATCGAGGTCACCTTGTCCGAGCTTGCCAAGCTGCGTGACACGTCGATCGAGGCTCGACACGAGACCGCACACGTCTCACTCAGCGTGTTCCGTTTCGACGACGACATGATCGTCACGCCGCTCCTGCCGGGTAGGATCGGCCACGATGCCCCAATGATGCACCTCAGGCGGGCCCAGGACGACGGGGTGTTCGATCGCTTCGCCGGTCACATCGAGGATTTGTGGGCGAACGGCCGTGACGTATGGACGGCCCCGGCAGCAGAGGTGGTGGATCATGCCCAGGCGTGATTACGAGGACGACCCGAACGCCCCGGCCGCCAACTCGCTGGTCCCGGCCGCATCCGTGGTCGTGGTCGACGATGCGGGCCGTGTCCTGCTCCAGCGGCGCAGCGACAACGGGATGTGGGCCCTGCCCGGCGGAAAGATGGACATCGGCGAGTCGCTCGCCGGGTGCGGCATCCGCGAGACGTACGAGGAGACCGGCATCGACGTCGAGATCACCGGGATCGTCGGCACCTACACCGACCCCCGCCACGTCTTCGCCTACGACGACGGCGAGGTCCGCCAGGAGTTCTCCATCTGCCTGCTCGCACGCCCGGTCAGCGGGAAGCTGCGGGTGTCCGACGAGTCCCACGAGGTGGCCTGGTTCACCCCGGCCGAGACGGACGGGCTGCCGATGGTGGCGAGCATCCGCAAGCGGCTGGCCGACTGGCGCTCCGGGGCGATCCCCGTGGTGCGCTGACACGACTGGTGCGCGCGGGAGGTCGTGGCGGCGGTGCCGCCGCGGGCGGCCCGCCTGCCGCTGGTTGTTGATCTCCGCGAGATGCTGGCCCTGCCGAACTAGGGACGCCGGGCGAGCAGTTGGAGCAGCCCGGTGACCGCGACGCCTGCCACGATCTCCCGCCGGTCGATCATGTCCTGGATCCGGGAGATCGGGATCCACTCGATCCGGTCGGCCTCATGGGTGTCCGCCGGCGGTGCGACATAGGTGGCGCCGTGGGCAAGGAACACGTGGTGCTCGGCGTTGCTCATGCCGCCGATGGGCTGGGTGTAGGCGAGTGCCTCGACCTCGTCCACCTGCCAGCCGGTTTCCTCGAACACCTCGCGGACCGCTGCGGCCTCGAGGGATTCTCCGTCCTCAACGATGCCGCTGGGGATCTCCCAGCTCCAGGTACCCGTCGCGAAGCGGTGCCGCCACATCATCAGCACCTCGTCCCGATCGTTGATCACTACGACGGCGGCAACCGGTGCGAATCGCACCAGGTGGTGCTCGTACCGGTCCCTTCCGAGCGGCTCGACGTCGACCAGGTCGAGCCGCACCCACGGGCTGGTGTAGACGGGACGGCTGCCGTGGACGGTCCACTCGCTGCTCACTCGTACCTCATGATCTCGGTGGGGCGGGTCGGCGCCATCCTGCCAGAGGTGCCTGCGACGGCGGCACGGCCGACGACCGGTACTGGAAGCGCATGACCGAGCCCGCTCCCGACGGATACGCCGACTCCCCGGCCCTGGTCGGCAACGCTCGGCTCGCTCCGGCGTTGAACTCGGCGATCAGATGCGGAAGTTCCGCCAGCGAGTCGATTCGGAACGTCGCCTGCCCTGCGGCCGGATCGTGCTGCTGGATCCAGCCCCACGGCCCGCGCCGGATCAACGCTGTCCGCATCTCCGCTGCTCGGGCGGGGAGCACGTCGCTGTCGAGCCGGTCACCGACGTAGAGGATCTCGTGCGGCTCGGCGGGTGTCACCTCGGCGACGCGCTCGAAGAAGGCGAGGTCCGGCTTGCTCACGCCCAAGTCGTCAGAGGTGCCGATCAGGTCGACGTCGTCCGTGAACAGTCGGCGAAGGATCGGTCCTGTCGCACGCTCCTGACCCTCCCCAACCGGGCGCTGGTCGGGTCCACGGAGACGCCTCAACGGAGACACCTGGAACAAGATGCCGAGATGGTGGCCCGATGGGTCGATGGATACGATCGACTCCAGGTCAACGCGCTCAGCCAGCCGGACAGTTCGGCCATGATCCGGGAGGAACGGAAGGAACTGGACCATGCATGACCCAACGGGCGCCAAGTGGCGCAAGAGCACCTACAGCAATGGCGGGGGCGGCTGCATCGAAGTGGATGACGCGCACCCGGGCAGGGTCCGTGACTCCAAGGACCCCCAGGGGCCGACTCTGGTCTTCCCATCCGAGGCCTGGGCGTCGTTCGTCGCTGCTGTCCGCAGCGGCGAGTTCGGCGAAGTCTGAACCGCAGGCCCTGGCGTCCTGGCCCGGGACGGTTCCAGGAGCATCGCGACGTGCGGTGAAGAGGCTGCCGGGCGCTCCGTCGGGGCCGCCGGTTCGCAGCCGACTTCCTTCGCTGTCCGGGGACACCGTGAGCAACTGACGCCAGGACTCGTGGTCGAATCCGGCGGCGTTCGACCGCGATGCCCTGAGCGGCTGCTGGAATGGCTGGCGGTCAGGTCGTGAAATCACCACCCGCCGTTCCGAGGATCAGACGCGAGGGGGCGATCGGCGTGTCGAACCCGATCGCCGCGACGACGAAGAACGAGATTCCGATACCGAAGGCCACGGAATGGGGCTGGTCGAGGTTGAACGTGTTCTGACCGTCCAGCCCGGTGCGGTGTTCGCCTTCGCCGGCGAGGTCCTCGAATTGCTGGATGGGCCCTCCGGAGGCGTCCCAGACGTGCACCCGGGTGAGCCGGCCGAATCCGACGTCGGTCTTGAACAGGACGAAGACCCTGACCAGGTTCGTCCGGACGTCGTTGACGATCACCGGCGTCGGTACGGCGATGTGGAACCAGCTGGTCTTCCCGGGTGTGATGTCCACGTCGGAGCCCCACCCGAAGTGTCCGTTGCGGCTGAGGTTCTCGGGATTCTCCACCACCATGGCGTTCCCGTGGACCCAACTCGCCTGCAGCGCCACAATACCCACCTCCTCGGCAGGTTATTTCTTTTCTTGCAGTCTCACACTCCGGAGCCCTGGCTCACAAGAGTCCGGCCCCGCATACTTTCTGCTGTCGCGGGCCCATTACCGATTCGTACAGTAACGGTGAAGGCGGCGGCTCGCCGCATGAGCCCGGACACGCAATTCGCCGAACTCCGGCTGGAGACGGACGGCCGGCCGGCCATCGCGCAAAGCGCCCTTTCCGGCGATGACCGGCTGTGCGCACTTCCCGCGATGCGGGTACGCGCTCGCCGACGACATCGAGGACGTCCACGCCGCGGGGGGAGGCGGACCGGGCGAACCCCCCCCCCCAACCCGCGGGGCGGCGGGGTGGTGGGTCAGGCCGGGTGGACGAGGCGGCTTTCGTAGGCGAGGACCACGGCCTGGATCCGGTCGCGGAGTTCGAGTTTCTGCAGGATGCGCCCCAGGTGGGACTTCACGGTCGCCTCCGCGAGGTACAGGGTGGCCGCGATCTCCGCGTTGG
This sequence comes from Kitasatospora sp. NPDC057738, assembly GCF_042798815.1. Classification (NCBI taxonomy): domain Bacteria; kingdom Bacillati; phylum Actinomycetota; class Actinomycetes; order Kitasatosporales; family Streptomycetaceae; genus Kitasatospora; species Kitasatospora sp. NPDC057738. The sequence continues at coordinate 28,109 of NZ_JBHVJT010000050.1, forward strand.
ACAGGCCGCGGCCCACCTGGACGAGCACCTCGCGTTCGCGGGCGCTGAGCCGGCCCAGCCGCTCGTCGTGCTCGGGGTTGCGGCCGTCGGGGATGTGCGGGCGGAGGTTCTCCAGCAGGCGGCGGGTGATCCGCGGGGAGATCACCGCGTCGCCCGCGGCGACGTTGCGGATCGCGGTGAGCAGTTCCTCGGGCCGGGCGTTCTTCAGCAGGAAGCCCGAGGCTCCGGCGTTGAGTCCGGCGAAGGCGTACTCGTCCAGGTCGAAGGTGGTGAGGATGAGCACCCTGCTGTGCGGGGAGGCCGCGACGACCTGCCGGGTCGCCTCGATCCCGTCGGTCCCGGGCATCCGGACGTCCATGAGGACGACGTCGGGGCGCAGTTCCCGGGCGAGGCGTACGGCCTGGGCGCCGTCGGCGGCCTCGCCGACCGGTGCCATGTCGGGCTGGGCCTCCAGGACGGTGGCGAAGGCCATGCGGAGCAGCGCTTCGTCGTCGGCGATCAGGATGCGGATCGTCATGCGGGCGCCGCTTCGCCGCTGTCGAGCAGCAGGCGGGTGTGGACTCCCCAGCCGCCGCCCGGGAGCGGTCCGGCCCGCAGCGTCCCCCCGTAGGCGGCCGAGCGCTCGCGCATGCCGGGGATGCCGTGGCCGGACGGTGCGGCGGTGGCAGTGGCGGGTTGTGGCGGGCGGGGGCCGCTGTCGGTGACGTCCACGGTGACGGCCGCGGTCGAGCAGTGGATGCGGACCGTGGCGCGGGTGCCGGCGGGTGTGTGCTTGAGGGTGTTGGTCAAGGCTTCCTGTACCAGTCGGTAGACGGTGAGTTGGGCGGTGGCGGGGATGTCGGCGTGGCCGCCGCGGACGTCGAGGCGGGTGGGCAGTCCGGCGGCGCACATCTGGTCGGCGAGGGCCTCCAGTTGGGCGATGCCGGGCAGCGGGTGGCGCTGCGCGTCCGGTTCGTCGGCGCGCAGGACGCCCAGCGAGCGCCGCATGTCGGTCAGGGCCTGGCGGCCCGTCTCGGAGATCTGGAGCATCGCGGTGGTGGCCCTGTCGGGCGACCGGTGCTGGGCGTAGACGGCGGCGTCGGTGAGCGCGACCATGACGGACAGGTTATGGGTGACGATGTCGTGCATCTCCCGGGTGATGCGCGTCCTTTCCTCGGCGACGGCCAGTCGCGCCTGCTGTTCCTGTTCGTGCTCCAGGCGGGCGGCCCGTTCCTCCAGGGCCGCGAGGTAGGCACGCGTGGTGCGCACGTTCACGCCGAGGACGGCGGCGGCGACGACCATGGCGGTGACCGCGACGAACGGGGTCAGGAACGCGCCTTCCGTCGCCCAGCGCAGGCAGGCCAGCAGGGCGCCCGCCTCCACGAGGGCGCCGGCGACGAGCGTGCCGCGCCGGCCCGAGGTGGCGGCCACCGTGTAGAGGGCCACCAACAGGGCGACGTCAGCGGGCAGTTGGACTCCCGCCAGCCACTGGACGAGGGCCGCGGCCGCCACCGCGGCGAACACCGTGCGCGGGACCCGGCGCCGCCACAGCAGGGGCAGCGCGAGGGCGGCGGTGAGCGCCACGGCCACCGGCAGCTCGTGCGGCGGGCGCGTGGTCGCGGCGTTGAGGAGCAGGAGCGCCGGCAGCAGCGCGTCCCGTACCGCGGGCGGCAGCCGGGAGCCCCAGCGTGCGGCGGCTTTCACCGGTCGCGCCGCTCGTACGCGGGCGAGGTCGGCGTACTGCGTCAGTCGTGGGGCCGTGCCCGCCCACCACGTCCGCACCCTCGCCCGCACAGGCACGGGCGCCCGCACAGGCACCCGGTCCCGGTGGGCGTGGCCGGGTTCCGCGGCCGCCTCGTTCATCGCACGTCCCTGTCGATTCGGCGTCATGGTGGCCCCGGCCGGGGCCACCGCCGCCCCGGCACGGACCGCTGCCCGGTACGCGTACCGCGGCCCTGTTCACGGTAGGCCGCCGGCCCGCGCGGCACATGCGTCCACCGTCTGATCGCGCCGGGCCGGGATACGCCCGCAGGAGGAGTCCCGATACCTCCCGTGGTCGCAGTGCGGCCGCCGATCCGGCGTGCTCGACTGCTGCCGCGGTCGTACGGGGATGTTGCGCGGTTTGCGACCCCGGTCGCCCACGGCGGCGACCCGTGATCGATGCGGCGGCGCACGCCCGGCGCCGAGCATGGCCGGGTGACCGAGAACATCGCGGGACTGCCCATGTCCCCCCTGGAGATCCTCGCCCTGCTGGGTGCCGTCGCGCTGGTGGCGGCGCGCTGGCTTCCCCCCGCCGCCCGCCCGCGCGTGACGATCGCGGCGGGGGCGCTCCTCGTACCGTCCGCGCTCGCGCTGGCCGTGACGGGGATCCGCTGGCAGCTGCTGCCGGTCCTGGCCGGCGCCGCCCTCGCGGCGCCGTTCGCCCTCTCCCCCCTGCTGCGGCGCCGGCGCCGTACCGGCCGGCCGGCGTGGCGGGCCCGCTGGTGGCTGGCGCTGCCGGGATCGGTGGCCTGCGCCGGCCTGATCGCCACCGGCCCGGTGGCCGCCTGGGCCTTTCCCGTGCCCGTGTTCCCCGAACCGTCGGGCGCCTTCGCGGTCGGCACCCGTGTGCTGCAGTGGACCGACCCGCGCCGCCCCGAGACCTTCACCGCCGATCCGAACGACCTGCGCACCGTCGTGGTCCAGCTCTGGTACCCGGCGCGGAAGAGCCCCGCGGGCACGCGGCGGGCCCAGTACCTGGGACGCACCGAGCGCGAGGCGCGCACCGTCTCCGAGGCCCTCGCCCGCGGCGTCGGCCTGCCGGGCTTCCTGGTCGACGGTGTTCCGCGGGCCCGCAGCCGTTCGGTCTTCGACGCCCCGGTGGCCGGCGGTGGCGAACGGTTCCCGGTCGTGCTGTTCTCCCCCGGGTCGGGCGGGGTGCGCACCCAGAACACCGCCTGGGCGGAGGAACTGGCCAGCCACGGCTACGTGGTCGCCGCCCTCGACCACCCGTACGACTCCGCCGCCGTCGTCCTCGCCGACGGCCGGACGGTCACCACCGAGACCGCCTCCAGCGGCGACCGGGACAAGGACGACGAGCTGGCGGCCGGCTGGACGGCGGTGCGGGCCGCCGACCTCGGCTTCGTCCTCACCCAGCTGGACACCCTGGACCGGGGCGGGATCGCCGACCCCCTGACCGGACGCCTGGACACCGGCCGGGTCGCGGTGAGCGGCCACTCCATGGGCGGCGCCGCCGCCCTGCAGGCGGCCCGGCAGGACCGCCGCTTCGCCGCCGTCCTCGACCTGGACGGCTACCCCCACGGCCCCACCACACCCGCCCTCGACCGGCCCACGCTCGCACTCACCCAGGCCCTCACCCCGGGAACCGACCCGCGCTACCTGCCCCGCCTCACCGAGGCACTCGACTCCAGCACCGCGACGAGCTACCGGCTCACCGTCCCCGGCGCCGCACATCTCACCTTCATGGACGGCCCCCTGTACCTGCCGCCCGTGCCCTCGCTCGTCGGCTCCCTGGGCCGCACCGAGAGCCCGCGCGTCGTCGCCGCGGCCACCCTCGCCTTCCTGGACGCCGTTCTGCGGGACCAGCCCGGCGACCCGGCCGGCGCCCTGCGGGCCTACGGCGACCTGAGCGTCCACCGCCCGGGCGGCCATGGGTGAGGCCGGGTGACGGGCGGCCCGGCGTCGGCCCGGTGACGGGTGGTTCAGCGCCGGCCCGGTGACGGGTGGTTCAGCGCCGTACGGGTGAACGAGCCGGGCGGCCCGCTCAGTGCCGGGCGACCGGTTCGGCCGTGAGCGCGCCGAGGAGGCCGAGCGCCTCCTCGGCCCGGCTGCCGGGCGCGGCCGTGTAGACGACCAGCAGGTGGTGCGCGGTGCCGGGGGCACGGAAGGTCTCGTAGTCGAGGGCGACCTCCCCGACGGCCGGATGGTGGAAGCGCTTGCGGCCGTGGCTCTTCTCGTGCACATGGCGCCCGGCCCACAGGGTGCGGAACTCCTGGCTGCCGAGGGAGAGTTCACCGAGCAGGCGGACGAGTTCGGGATCGTGCGGCCGCCGCCCGGCGGCCATCCGCAGGATGCCGACGGTGGTGCGGGCGGCCTCCGCCCAGTCGAGGTGGACCTCGCGCGCGTCCGGGTCGAGGAAGAGCCGGCGGGCCATGTTCCGTTCGCGCGGCGGCAGACGGGGGAAGTCGGCGATCAGCGCGGCGGCCATCCGGTTCCAGGCCAGCACGTCGTTGCGGTCGTTCATGACCAGGGCGGGGGTGTCCGCCATCGCCTCGACCACCCGCCACAGCGCCGGGCGCAGCGCCTCCGAGCGCCCCGCCGTCCGGCCCACCGCCCGCCCCGCCGAACGCCCCGCCGCCCCGCCCGCCGCCCGGCGCGGCGGGCGGGCCAGGTCGTACAAGTGGGCGCGTTCGGCGGGGCCGAGCCGCAGCGCCCGTCCGATGGCGTCCAGCACCTCGTCGGAGGGCCGGTCGGCGCGGCCCTGTTCGAGGCGTACGTAGTAGTCGGTGCTGAGCCCGACCAGTTCCGCGACCTCCTCGCGCCGCAGTCCCGGCACCCGCCGGCGGCCGGTCGGCGGCAGCCCGGCGTCCTCGGGGGTGAGCAGGGCGCGGCGGGTGCGCAGGTACTCGCCGAGGCTGCCGGCGAGCGGGTTCGGGTCGGCCATGCGTTCCAGTATGGGGGCGCCGGGGGGTGCCGTTCGGGGGTGCGGGGCCCGCAGGGTGGCCCTGTCGGACCCAGGGAACGGGACTCCCTTCCCGCCGCTCGCACGGCCCGCCGACGATCGGCGCATGACCACCTCCGCGAGCCCTCCCACCTCCGCGAGCCCTCCCACCTCCGCGAGCCCTCCCACCTCCGCGAGCAGCCTCCCGGCGGCGGCGGGCGTCGGCCGGGACCGCTACCGGGCCACCGTCGCCGCGGTCGGCTGCGCCGGCGTGATGCTGCCGTTCTCGGTGACCGGCGCCGCCGTCGCGCTGCCCGACATGGCCGCCCGCCTCGACGCCTCGCCCGACGCCGCCCAGTGGATGCCGAACGCCTTCAACATCACCTTCGCCGCGCTGCCGCTGGCCGCCGGCGCCCTCGCCGACCGGCTCGGCCGGCGCCGGGTGCTGCTGGCGGGGATCGCGCTGGTCGGCGCGCTGTCCCTGGTGGTCGCGCTCGCGCCGTCGATGGCGCTGGTGGACGCGGCCCGCGCGGTGCAGGGCTGCGGGGCGGCGGCCGTCCTGGCGGCGGGCTCGGCGGTGCTGGCCCACTCGACGTCCGGGCGGCGGCGCCGGGTGGCCTTCGGCGTGCTCGGCACGTCCTTCGGCACGGGCCTGGCGGTGGGGCCCCCGGCGGCCGGCGCGCTGGTGCAGGCGGGCGGCTGGCGGGCGGTGTTCCTGCTGGTCGCGGCGCTGGCCGTGCCCGCGTACCTGTGCGCCGTCCGGGCGCCGGAGTCCCGGGCACCGGGCCGCGCGCCGATCGACCTGGGCGGGCTCGGCTGCTTCACCGCGGGGCTCGCCGCGCTGTCGTTCGCCCTGGTCCGGGCCACCGGCACCGGCTGGACCGCGCCGGGCACCCTGCTGCCGCTGGCCGGCGCGGCCCTGCTGGTGGCGGCCTTCGCGGTGGTGGAGCTGCGCCGGGGGCCGCGGGCGATGTTCGACGTCCGGCTGTTCCGGCGGCCCGAGTTCCTCGCGGTCGTGTGCCAGCCGTTCACCGTGACCCTCGGCTTCGTGGTGCTGCTGGTCTACCTGCCCGCCTACCTCCAGGGGGTGGGCGGGCGTTCCGTGCTGACCAGTGGTCTGCTCCTGCTGCCGCTGACGGTGCCCGTCCTGCTGCTGCCGCTGCCGGCCGGGCGCCTGGCCGCGGCGTTCTCCGTCCGTACGGTGCTGACCGGTGCCTCGGCGCTGATCGCGCTGGGCGCCCTGCTGCTGGTCACGGTGCGCGGCGGCGCGGGGTGGGCGGCGCTGACGGTACCGCTGCTGCCGTTCGGGGCCGGGGTGGGGCTGGCGTTCGGGGTGATGGACGACGCGGCGGTGGGCACGGTGCCGGTCGAGCGCGCCGGGGCCGCGGCCGGCGTCTTCAACACGATGCGGATCACCGGCGAGTCGGTCGCGGTCTCGGGCGCGGCCGCGCTGCTCACCACGCTGACCGCCGCTCACCTGCCCGGCCTGCCGGGCGGCGAGGCGGCCCGGCTCGCCGCGCGGGCCGTCCAGGGGCAGGTGGACCCGGCCCGGCGGGAGGCGCTGGCGGCCGGGTTCACCGGGGCCCTGCACGTCCTGGGGGTCGTCCTGGCGGTGCTGTCCGCGGCGGGGGCGGTGCTCACCCACCGGGCTCTGCGGGAGCGGGGCGGGCGGGATTCGAAGGTGCGCCGGGGGTGAGCCGGGGGTGCGCCGGGGCGGTGCGCCGGACGGGCCGATGCCCCGTTGACGGCCGTGCCGCGCCCCTCTACAACGGAGCACAGGCCCCGATCCGCAACGGAGCACCGGCCCCGGACAGGCCGGCCCCGCCGCGGGGCACCACCGTCCACCGGGGCGGGCCCGACAGGTCCCGAGAGTTCCTGAGTTCCTGAGAGCTCGTGAGGAGCAATGCCATGGCTCCAGACGACAGCCGCTGCCCGGTGCTGGACATGACCGCCCGGCGCGTCCACCAGCAGAACGCGGAGTTGCGCGCCGCCGGACCCGCCGTACGGGTCGAACTCCCCGGCGGCATCATCGCCTGGTCCGTGACCCGCAGCTCGGTGATCCGCGCCCTGACCGGCGATCCCCGGATCTCCCGCGACCCGCGCAGGCACTGGCCCGGCCTGGCCTCGGTGCCCGAGGGGTGGCCGATGGGGCCGATCGCGTTCCAGCAGAACTTCTTCAACCTCTACGGCCGCGAACACCGCTCGGCACGACGGCAGATGGCGCCCTCCTTCTCGCCCCGCCGGGTGTCCGGGCTGCGGCCCCGGATCGAGGCGACGACCGCCGCCCTCGTCGGCGCGTTCCGCGGCCTGGGTCCCGGCGAGGCCGTGGACGTCCGCCGGGCCCTGTCGCTCCCGCTGACCATGACGGTGATCTGCGACCTCTTCGGCGTGCCCGCCGACATGCGGCCGCGGATCGGCACGTCGATGGACGCCCTGCTGACGACGACGGCCACGGCCGAGCGGATGACCGCCTCCCGGGCGGCGATCAACGTGGTGCTGACCGACCTGCTGGAGCTCAAACGGCGCTCCCCCGGGCCCGACCTCGCCACCGACGTGGCCGCCGTCGACACCGGCGACGGGACGGGCCGCAGCGAGGAGGAGTCCCGCGACATCCTCTTCCTGATGCTGGGCGCCGGGTACGAGACCGCGGTCAACCTCATCACCAGCGCCGTCCAGGCGCTCCTCACCCACCCCGGCCACCTGGCCCGGGTCCGCGAGGGCGGCCTCGGCTGGGGGGACGTCATCGAGGAGACCCTGCGCCACGAGAGCCCGGTGATGCACATCCCGCTGCGCTACCCGCTGGAGGACATCGACCTCGGCGAGGGCGTGGTCGTCCGGCGGGGCGAGCCGATCCTGCTCGGCTTCGGCGCGGCCGGCCGGGACCCGGAGGTCCACCCGCAGCGGCCGGACGACTTCGACCCGACGCGCCCCGACAAGGAGCACCTGTCCTTCGGCCACGGGCCGCACTTCTGCCTGGGCGCGCCGCTGGCCCGCCTGGAGGCCGAAGTGGCCCTGGAGGGGCTCTTCGGCGCCTACCCGGGCGCCGTCCTGGACCCGTCCAGGGCGGCGCCGGCCCGGTTGGAGTCCGTCATCATCAACGGCCCGTCCGAGCTCTGGATCGTCCCCACGCCCGCCCCGGCCGCCTGACCTCTGCCGCGAACGCCCGTTGTGCGCGCGGTCGTTGCGGTCGGGCCGGCCCGGGAACCGGCCGAGGAAGGACTACGGGGTCACGGGGTCACGGGGTCACGGGGCCGAAGATCGTGGTCGGCCTCGTCTGCTTCGGGGTCTCCAGGCTCTGCAGGCAGAGGGTGTACTTGGTGCTGCTGCGCTTGTAGGTGAAGTAGCCGTCGGCGGTGGGGAACTTCCTGCACGCGGCCTCGCCGTCGTCGGTGTCCTCCTCGCGGCCCACGACGCGGGCCTCGGCCTTGGGGTCGGAGCAGGGCACCACTTCGACGTCGGGGTTCTTGTCGACGAGGCCGGGCAGGGCGGCGGCGATCGGGTTGTTGTTGTGGATGCAGTCGCCGGCCTTGGCGAACTCGGGGTCGCGCTTCGCGACGAGGTAGATCACCGTGATCAGCAGCGCCGGGATGAGCACGCCGAGGATCGTGGGCCGCAGGTACACCGGCTTGCCGGGGTCCATCGGCGGGCGGGGCGCGCCGGGCAGCGGCTCCGCCAGCTTGTCGACCTTCAGGCGCTGCGGGATGTTGATCAGCATGATGATCGGGTTGACGATCATCGAGGGGATGCCCCACCAGCCCTGCCAGAGGCTGTCGGAGGTCATCTCGCGGTGGGTGGCGATGCCGCAGCTGCGGCAGAACGGCCCCCGGGTCTTCAGGTACTTCAGGATGATGATGAGGCCCAGGTGCCCGCGGAAGGTCGCGTCCACGGCCGGGACGGATCCGCAGTGCCCGCAGCTGAGCTGCCCCTCGCCGTAGCCGGGCAGGCCCGGGCCGGGTGCCGGGGCCTCGGAGGCGGGCTCGGTGGGCGCAGCGCTCTCGGGCAGCTCGGCAGACTGAGTGGAAATGGTGAAATCCCCCGTGACGGTCACGAATATGTGCGTCGGGAAACCTACCGCTGCCGGGGAGCCGGGAGGACCGATTTATTCACCGGCCGACGGAAGGTCGCCGAACCGTGATCACAAACCGGCCGATCGATGCCGAAACCTCCCCGGTCGGGCGTCCGACCGGCCCTGTCGGTGGCCCCGCGTACGGTCGTCCCATGGATGACCAGCAGGAATCGCACACGGCCGGAACTCCGGTGCACGGGGCGGCGTACGGGCCGGGAGACGACGTACGGCGGGCGTGGGGCCGGGTGACGGGGTGGCTGGAGCGGCACGACCCGGCGGTCTTCGCCGCCCTCGGCGGCCCGGCGAGCCGGGAGGACGTCGACCGGGCCGAACGGCGCATGGGCCTGACGCTGCCGCAGGAGTTGCGGCAGTGGCTGCTGGTGAACGGCATCGACGCCGGCACGCAGCCCGACATGCCCTCGTGCCTGGTGACGCGGGCCTGCGCCGTGCCCCTGCCCGGCGGCCACATCCTGCTCGGCCTGACGGACATCCAGCGGGTCCACCTCAGCCGGACGGCCCTGGAGGAGGCGGAGCCGTCCGAGGACCCCGACTGCCCGTTCTGGCGCCGTACCTGGGTGCCGGTCGCCGCGGAGCGCGACGGCCTCTACGGGACGTTCCTGGACACGGCCACCGGAACCGTCGGCACGTGGGCGGAGGCGTACTGCCCCGAGGAGGGCGTGTACGCCTCGCTGTCCGCGTTCTTCCACCATGCGGCGGACTGGCTGGAGGGAGCCCCCACGGGAGATTGGACCGGCCCCGGCAGGCCCGCCGCCTCCCGCGAGCCCGACCCCCGGCCGCAGGACGAGCCGATCCGCCGCTGGGCCCGCACCCACGGCTTCCTCGTCAACGACCGCGGACGCGTCCCCTCGACCGTCCGCGAGGCCTACGAGGCGTCCCGGCGGTGAGCGGCCCCGCCGCCCCGCCGATGGCGCGGCGGCGAGGCGGTGCAGCCGTCGGCCGTGGCACCCGGTGGTGTGCGGCGCACGGAAAAAGAGTGAATCGGCGACCCTCGGTGGTGCCCGAACTGGCCTCGTGCGCGGCCTCAACGGCGCCCTGGCCGCACCGCGGTGGCCGTCCGGGATCCCTGGGGCGGGCGCCTGCCGGCAGGCGCCCACGCGGCCGTCCACGCCCTCATCAAGAGGGCTCTGACCTGGTGTTATTCCGAAATTCGCCTAGGCTGTGGAGTTCTGCCGGGACACCTTCGGAGGGGACACCGTGTGCCAGGAATCCAGCAGTTACGACGCCGCCCGCATCCAGGTGCTGGAGGGGTGGGAAGCCATTCGCAGGCGGCCCGGGATGTACATCGGCTCGACCGGTGAACGCGGCCTGCACCAGATGGTGTTCGAGGTCGCCGACCGGGCGGTGAAGGAGGTCCTGGCGGGCCGCGCCGGCCGCGTCGAGATCACGCTCGGGTCCGACGGTGGCGTGTGCGTCGCGGACGACGGCCCGGGCGTTCCCGTCCACGACGAGGGGGCTGCCGGCGAGCCCGGCCTCGGAGCCCTGCTGACCCGTATGCACGCCGGAGCGGGGATCCGCGGCGGCCGCCACGACGTGATGCTCGGCTACAACGGCGTCGGGCCCACCGTCACCAACGCCCTGTCGAGCCGGCTGACCGCCGAGGTGCGGCGCGAGGGGGTCCGCTGGGAGCAGGTGTTCGAGCGCGGTGTCGCGGTCGCCCCGCCCACCGAGGCGGGCCCGGCGACCGGCAGCGGGACCGTCATCACCTTCTGGCCGGACACCGGGATCTTCGGTGCGGCCGAGTGCTCGTTCGGTGAACTGGCGGACCGCTTCAGGGAATTGGCCCTGCTGAACCGGGTCCTGGACATCTCGCTGACCGACCGGCGCGGCCCGGGCGAGCCGCGGTCGGTCCGGTTGCGCTTCCCCGGCGGGACACGGGACTTCGTCGCCCTCCTCGACGACCGGGACGCGGCACCCGCTTCCACGGACATCATCGGCTTCGAGGGCGAGGACCCGCGGATGGCGGGGACGGTGGAAGCGGCCTGGCGGTGGCGCGGTCGCGGCGAGGAGAGGATCCGGAGTTTCGCCAACGGCCGGCCCACGCCGCGCGGTGGCACGCACGAGGCGGGCTTCCGGGACGGGGTGGCGGCCGCGCTCGACGCGTGTGCGCGCAAGGGGCTCCTGTCGGCCGCGCCGGACCCCGTCCTGACCGCCGAGCAGGTCTGCGCGGGCCTGACGGCGGTCGTGTCGGTGAAGCTCGACGCTCCCGAGTTCCACGGCTCCACCTGGGACGTGCTCGGCGACGACACCGTGCGTGCCTGCGTCGCGCAGGCCGTCCGGGACCACGTGGGCACCTGGCTGGAGCAGCACCCGGAGCAGGCCGCGGCCGTCCTCGGCCGCCTCGTCCACGGCACCTGAGCACCCGGCCCCGCCGCCTCCCTCGAAGCGGCGGGGCCGGGGCGTTCGACAAGGTGTCAGGCGGGGCGGATGCCCGGGTTGCCGGCCTCGGTGGTGAAGGAGGCGGCGGTGGACAGGGTGCCGCCGGGGCGGGTGATGTGGGAGACCACCCGGTAGTCGGCGCGGACGCGGTGGCGGTCCAGGGTGAGGACGGTGTAGCCGCGGCGCCCGTCGTAGAACTTCATGTGCGGGTTGGCCGACATGAGGTTGTTCCAGTTGGAGGGCTTCTCCTCGCCGTCGCCGTCGCTGCTGATCGAGGTGCCGACGAACTCCACGCCCACGGTGCGGGAGCCGGGGTCGTCGAAGTTGCGCTTGACGTCCAGGGCGTAGGCCACGTGCACGTCGCCGGTGAGCAGTACGAGGTTCTTGACGCCGGAGCGGTCGACGGCCTGCAGGAAGCGCTCGCGGGCGGCCGGGTAGCCGTCCCAGGCGTCCATGGAGAGCTTGGAGCGCTCGGCGGTGGTGTTCTTGCGGCGGGAGAAGACGACCTGCTGGGGCACGACGTTCCAGGTGGCCCTGGAGCGGCGCAGGCCCTCGGCGAACCAGCGTTCCTGGGTGGCGCCCATCAGGGTGCGTCCGGCGGCGTCGGACTCCGGGGTGGGGTACTGCCAGCCGTCGCCGTTGGCCTGGTCGTCGCGGTACTGGCGGGTGTCGAGGATGTCGAACTGGGCGAGCTGGCCGAAGTGGACGCGCCGGTAGAGGGTCAGTTCGGTGCCGTGCGGCTGGGGCATGCGCAGCGGCTGGTTCTCCCAGTAGGCGCGGTAGGCGGCGGCGCGGCGGGCGACGAAGGGGGCCGGGTCCTGGTTCTTCTCCGGGATGCCGGCGGCGTAGTTGTTCTCCACCTCGTGGTCGTCCCAGGTGACGTACCAGGGGTGGGCGGCGTGCGCGGCCTGGAGGTCGGGGTCGTTCTTGTAGAGGGAGTAGCGCAGCCGGTAGTCCTCCAGGGTGGTGGTCTCGTGGTTGAAGTGGGCCGCGAGGGTGCGGTCGGTGTACTTGCGGTCGCCGCCGGTGGCGTCGATGCCGTATTCGTAGATGTAGTCGCCGACGTGGAAGACGGCGTCCAGGTCCTCGTTCGCGAGGTGGCGGTAGGCGGTGAAGTAGCCGTCCTCGTAGGCCTGGCAGGAGACGAGGGCGATGCGGGCGCTGTCGAGCTTCCGGCCGCGCGGCGGGGCGGTGCGGGTGCGGCCGACGGGGCTGGACCAGGAGCCGACGGTGAAGCGGTACCAGTACTCGCGTCCGGCGTCGAGGTCGTCGACGTCGACGTGGAGGGCGTAGTTGAACTCGGCGTGGGCGCGGGCGGTGCCGCGGCGCTCGACGCGGCGGAACTTCTCGTCGCGGGCGATCTCCCAGGCGACCTTGACCGAGCCGGTGGGCGGCAGGCCGGCGCCGGGCTCCAGGGGGCGCGGGGCCAGGCGGGTCCACAGCACGACGGCCTCGGGGGTGGCGTCGCCGGAGGCCACGCCGAGGGTGAAGGGGTTGTCGCCGATGGCGCGCGGGGCGATCTCGTTGTCGGCGGCGTGCGCGGAGGGCAGGTTGACGCCGAAGGCGAGCGCGGCGGCGGCCGAGGTGACGGTCAGGAAGCGGCGCCGGTCCAGGCGGGCGGCGGCCTCGCGCAGCATCCGGTCGGGCGTGGGGTGGTCGGCGGGGCGGGTCATCGGCGTGGTGGCCTTTCGCAGCTCGGGGGTGTGCGAAGGGAATTGGAGTGGACCGCCCCGTACGGCGGGGGTCGGGATCACGGCAGCAGAGTGATCATCCGGTGGGAGAGCGGTGAAGGTCCGGCACTTCACCCCGAACCGGACGGAAGGCTGCATTCCGGTTGCGTTCGCCGTGTCCCGACCGGCCCCGACCGGCCCCGGCCGGCCCCGCCCCGCACCCCGCGGGCCCCGGCACCCGCCCGTGCGCCCGGTGGGTGCGGCCCGCGCAATGGGCAGGTCAAGGCGCGCGGGCCGGACGCCTTCGGGCGGGCGGGCCCGGGCCGGACGCTCAGACGACTTCCAGGTTGGCCATCATCCCCATGTCCTCGTGCTCGGCGTTGTGGCAGTGGAAGAGGTAGCGGCCGCGGTAGCCGTCGAAGCGGGTGATGATCTCGGCGGACTCCCCCGGGCGCAGCGAGACGGTGTCCTTGAGGCCGGCGTCGTGGGGCAGCGGGGGCCTGCCGCCGCGGGTGAGGATGCGGAAGCCCACCAGGTGGAGGTGGACGGGGTGGTGGACGTCGGCGATCAGGCGCCAGATCTCGGTGTCGCCGAGGGGGACGGTGACGTCGGTGCGGGCGGGGTCGAAGGGGCGGCCGCCGATCAGCCAGCCGTGGCCGCCGTTCATGCGGCCGGCGCGGAAGGCGAAGTCGCGGGTGCGCACGGCGTCCTGGCGGCTCCATTCGGGCAGGTCGGTCGACAGGACGGGTGGGATGCGGCTGTCGTCGGCGGCGGGGCGGCGGGTGATGCGGAAGGCCATGATGTCGCGGGTGCGGCCGGTGCCGAGGCGGTTGACGAGGCGGACCAGGGAGCCGACGGGGGCGGCGGCGAAGTCGACGACGAGGTCGTGGCGTTCGGCGGGGGCCAGGGGCAGGGACTGGTGGGTGACGGGGGTGGCGAGCAGGCCCTGGTCGGCGCCGACCTGGACGAGGTCGAGGCGGCGGCCGTCCTCGGTGCGGGCCTCGATCTCGTAGTGGCGGGCGTTGGAGGCGTTGAGCAGGCGCAGGCGGTGGCGGGCGGCGTCGGTCTCGTGGACGGGCCAGGGGGCGCCGTTGACGAGGACGACGTCGCCGAGGACGCCGGCGAGGTGGGGTTCGGTGACGCCGGGGCGCTCGCGCAGGGTGGGGTCGAGGGAGGGGTAGGTCAGGGCGCCGTCGGCGGTGAAGGCGCGGTCGGTGATCATCAGGGGGATCTCGCGGGGGCCGGCGGGCAGGCCGAGGGCTTCCTCGGCGTCGTCGCGCACGATGTGCAGGCCCGCGAGGCCGCGCCACAGGGCGGGGGCGGTGAAGTCCATGCGGTGGTCGTGGTACCAGAGCAGGGTGGGGCGCTGGTCGTTGGGGAAGGTGTAGTCGCGTGTGCGGCGGCTGGTGACGGCGCGGGGGTCGGTCATGGCGCCGCCCATGCCCGGCATGCCGTCCGCGCCCTGCATGCCGGGCATGACGTGGGGGGTCTCGGGCCAGCCGGCGGGCAGGACGAGGTCGGTGGGGTAGCCGTCGGAGTCGGCGGGGGTGTGCCCGCCGTGGAGGTGGACGACGGTGGGTACCGGCAGTTCGTTGCGGTGGGTGACGGTGACGGGCCGGCCGCGGCGGGCCTCGATGGTGGGGCCGGGGAAGGTGCCGCCGTACGTCCACAGCCGGGTGGTGAGGCCGGGCAGGATCTCGGCGTCGGTCTCGCGCTGGACGATCTCGTAGCGGTCGGCTCCGCCGTCGGTGGACAGGGGCTTGGCGACGGCGGGCAGCGGCAGCGGCACCCGGTAGGGGGGTGGCAGGGCGGCGGTGCTGCGCAGTTGGGCGCCGGTGGTGGCGGGGCGGCGGGCGAGGGTGGCGGCGGTGGCGAGGCCGGTGGTGGTGAGCAGGCCGAACGCGCCGCCGATGCCGATGATCTGACGGCGGGTCATGCCGAGCGGGCGGCCGGGGCGGGGTTCAGTCACGGTCGCCCTCCCGGCGGGCGGGGCGGCGGGCGGGCAGCGGGGTGCTCCACAGGGCGATGGTGAGGACGACGGTGGCGGCGATGGTGGCCACGCCCAGGGGCAGGTGCAGCCACAGGGCGCCGTCGCGTCCGGCGAAGTACTGGACGGTCTCGGCCGCGACGACGGCGAGGGTGGCGGCCGCCGGCCAGCCGCGGCGCAGCCGGATCCACACCACGAGGGCGGCGATCAGCTGGAGGTAGCCGAGGGAGGTGACGGCGTTGGCGCCGGCGGCGTGCCAGGAGAGGGCGTCGTAGTCGCCGCTGAGGTAGACGCCGGCGAAGACGGGCTGGCCGAAGACGGCGGCGGTGTGGGCGGCGGCCAGGGCGCGCAGGGTCCGTCCGGCGGGCCCGGTCCGCTCCCCCGCGGCGGACCGGGCCCTCGGCTCCGGTGGGGTCCTGTCGGCGGCGATGGCCATGGGCGTCCTTCCTCGAACCGTTGCCGGGCCGCGCTGTGTGCCGGTGCGCGGCCCCGCCCATGACGCTATGACCGTCCGGTTATCCTGTCTAAGATCAATATTGCTATGGCGTTATGACGCCTCGGGCATGGGGGCGCCGGTGGACCTGAACACGCTCGCGCAGTTCCTGGCGGTGGCGCGGCTGGAGCACCTGAGCCGGGCCGCCGAGGAACTGCGCGTCGCCCAGCCGTCGTTGAGCCGCTCCATCGCCCGGCTGGAGGCCGAGCTGGGCACCCCGCTGTTCGAGCGGGGCGGGCGGCTGCGGCTGAACGCGGCCGGGCACCTGTTCCGCGGCTACGCGGAGCGTTCGCTCGGTGAACTGGAGGCGGGCCGACGGGCGGTGGCGGAGGCCGCCGGGCAGGGACTGGGCACGGTGCGCCTGGCCTCGGAGACGTTCCTGGCCTTCAGCGGGCCGCTGGCGGCGTTCAAGCGCGGCCACCCGGGGGTGGAGATCGAGCTGCACCAGCTGTCCGCGCAGGAGGCGGCGCGGCGACTGCGGGCCCAGGACGTCGACCTCGCCGTCTTCTCCCAGCCCGTCGCCGCCGAGGGCCTGGAGTCGGTGCCGCTGCTGGACGAGGAGGTGGGGCTGGCCGTCCCGGTGGGCGACCCGCTGGCCGGCCGCACCTCGGTGGGCGTCGAGGAGCTCGCCGAACGCCCGTTCATCGCCGCCCGCCCCGGCCACTGGCAACGCCGCCTGCTGGACCGGCTGTTCGCCGCCCGCGGGCTGGTGCCGCGGATCGTCTGCGAGAGCGACGAGGCCGGCGCCATCGCCGAACTGATCAGCGCGGGCCTGGGCATCGGCCTGGTGCCCGCCGTCGCCCGGCGCACCGCCACCCGCCTGCCGCTGGTGTGGGTCGGCGTCGACAGCCCCGACTGCCGGCGCTCCCTGACCCTGTTCTGGGACGCGCGGGCCCGCCTGCCCGCCGGCGCCCGGCTGCTGCGCGAGGCGATCGCGGGCTGGGACTGGGCGGGCGGCGGCCGGACAGGGGCCGGCGGGCGGGCTGCCGGCGGCTTCTGACGGCCGGCAGGCGGACGGCGGGCTGCCGGCGGCTTCTGACAGCCGGTCCCCCGTTCGAGTGCCGCTACAGCTTCGCGGCCGAGAAGGTGTCGCACTGGGCGAAGTCGCCGCTGCGGTAGCCGGTGGTGAACCAGGCCTTGCGCTGCTCGGCGGAACCGTGCGTCCAGGCCTCCGGGTTGATCCGCCCGGTGGCCTGCTGCTGGATCCGGTCGTCGCCGACCGCCGCCGCCGCGTCCAGGCCCTGGGCGATGTCCTGGTCGGTGAGCGAGGCGATCAGCGGACGGCCGGTGGAGGGCTGCGGGGTGGTCGTCGCGTGGTGCGCCCACACCCCGGCGTAGCAGTCGGCCTGCAGCTCCAGGCGCACCGAGCCGCTGGTGGCGCCCTGGCGGTCGTTGCCGACCTTCTGCATGGCGCCGGTGAGGTTCTGGATGTGGTGGCCGTACTCGTGGGCGACGACGTAGGACTCGGCGAACGGGCCGCCCTTGGCGCCGAAGCGGGCGGACAGCTCGTTGAAGAAGCCCAGGTCGACGTAGGCCTTCTTGTCGCCGGGGCAGTAGAACGGGCCCACCGCCGAGGTCGCCGCCCCGCAGGCGGTGGAGACCTGGCCGGTGAACAGCACCGTCTCGGCGTTCTTGTACGGGACCTTGGCGGCGCGCGGCAGCTCGGTGCGCCAGAACTCCTGGAGGCTGTTGGTGACCGCCACGATCCGGCAGTCCTGGCGCTTGTTGGCGTCCGCCCCGGTCTTGCAGGCCTGCTGCGCCTCGCCGGCGGTGCGCACGCCGGAGGAGTTGGAGGAGGAGCCGGAGCCGGAGGACAGGCCCAGCAGCTGCGGGTCGACCCCGAGGACGACGGCGAACAGCACCGCGATCAGGCCCACGGCCCCGCCCCCGATGGCGATCTTCCCGCCCGGGATGCCGCGCCGGTCGTCCACCTGCGAGGTGTCGAGGTCGCCCTGGTCGTCGAACTGCATGTGCCCCTGCCTGCCCGCTTCTGTCGCGTTCCGCCCTACTGGTGACGGTCTGTACCGTCGACGGCCCGGCCCAGCCTACGGGCCCCGCCCCGGATCGCGCCGCAGCGGGTCCCGGCTGCCCCGACCGGCGGTCCCGCCCGGCGGTCCCGCCCCGGCGGCCCGGGCGCGGTCGGGCGGGCGCGGTCAGGCGGGCGCCGGGGCGCCGACGACGCGCAGCAGCTCCAGACGGGAGGCCGACTCGCCGCCCGGCGCGGCGGTGTGCACCAGCAGCAGCTGGTCCTCGCCGCCGGCGGCCAGCACCTCGCACTCCAGCTCCAGCGGCCCCACCACCGGGTGCAGCACCCGCTTGCGGCCGCTGCGCCGCCGGGCGACCTCGTGGCGCTCCCAGAATGAGGTGAACTCCTCGCCGCTGGCGAGGAGTTGCTCCAGCAGTTCGGCGGCGCGCCGGTCCCCGGGGCGGGCGGTGCGGGCGGCGCGCAGGGAGGCGACGTGGGCGCGGGCGAGGTCCTCGTGGTCCTCGGGCGGGAACAGCGCCCGGACGCCCGGTTCGGTGAACCAGCGCAGCAGCAGGTTGCGCCGCTCGGGCGCCAGGGCGGTGACGTCGCCGAAGACGGCGGTGGCCATCGGGTTCTGCGCGAGGACGTCGCCGAGGTCGGAGACGACCTGGGCGGGCGTGTCGTGCAGCCGGTCCAGGATCAGCAGCAGCCCCGGCCGCACGTGCCCGAGCGGCCCGTGCCGGCGCGGCGGCTCGTGCCCGGCGAGGCGGAACAGGTGGTCGCGCTCGTCCTCGCTCAGCCGCAGCGCCCGCGCCAGCGCCGCGAGCAGCTGCGGCGAGGGCTGCGGGCCGCGCCGCTGCTCCAGGCGCGCGTAGTAGTCCACCGACAGCCCCGCCACCTGCGCCACCTCCTCCCGGCGCAGCCCCGGTGTGCGCCGCCGGACCCCGGGCGGCAGCCCCAGGTCGGCGGGGGCGAGCCGGGCCCGGGTACGGGTGAGGAAGTCGGCCAGTGCCGCTCGGTCGATCATGCCCCCAGCATGGCCCGCCGGAGCCCGCCGCCACCAGGGACCGGCGGTCCCCCGCTCGCGGACTCCGTCACCCGTCGGCGCGCGGTGGGTGTCCGCGGCGCCGGGCCCGGAACAGGACGTGGCCGCTGTCGCCCTCGGGCACGAACTCCTCGTGGACCACGTCGAAGCCGGCGCTCACGAGCCACCCGCGGTTGGTGGCGGCGTCGGCGTGGCTCCACCACATCGCGGCCCCGCCGCCGAGCCAGTTCTCGTCGGTGCCGGTCCAGGCCCGGTGCCCGGTGGTGCTCAGGAACCAGCCTCCCGGCCGCAGCCAGTGGGCGATCCGCTCCAGCAGGGCCGGTTGTTCCTCCACCGGCACATGGATCAGGGTGTACAGGCAGACGACGGCGTCGAAGCGGCCCCGGGGAAGCTCCACGGTCGTGGCATCGGCCCGGATGAAGTCGGCGCCCGGCACGAGCTGCCGGGCCCTGCGGACCTGGACCTCGCTGATGTCGACCCCCGTCACCCGGTGGCCCGCCTCGACCAGGGACCGGGCCACGGGAACCCCGGTGCCGCACCCGATGTCCAGGACGGCCGCGGCCCCGGGGAGCCGGCCGAGCAGCTCCTCGATCCACGGTCCGTACTTCGTCCCGCTGCCGAACGCCCGCTCGTAGTGCTCCGACAGCACGTCGTACCCGCGCCGGACCACTTCCTTCGGATTCTCGTCGTCCACGCGCGCACGCTACGGCGCGCCCGCCGGGAGCGCGACCGCTTTTCACCCGGGCCCGGCCGGCCCTGCGCCCGGGGCCGTGCGAGCGCCAGGGCCGAGGGCACGCGGCCCCAGCCAGGGATCGGCGGTCCCTGGATCGGGAGGTCTCTGCCGCACCGCTCGGGGCGCGGGCAGGGTGGTGGGTGTCGAAGGTGATCAACTCTCCTGGAGGAGGCGGACGATGGCGACGATCCTGGTGACGGGCGCGACGGGTTCGGTGGGCAGCAGGCTGGTGCCGCGGCTGGTGCGGTGGGCGGAGGCGGACGGGTCCTCGGTGCGGGTGCTGGTGCGGGACGCCGCGAAGGCGCGGGCCCTGGACGGGGTGGAGGTGGTGGTCGGCGACCTGTGCGAGGAGGCGGACCGGGCGCGGGCGCTGGAGGGCGCCGAGGTGGTGCTGAACGTGGCGGCGGCGCTGCGCGGGGTGCCGGACGAGGCGGCGTGGGCGGTCAACCGGGACGCGGCCGTCGCCCTGGGGCGGGAGGCCGCGAAGGCCGGGGTGCGGCGGTTCGTCCACACCAGTACGAACCTGGTGTACGGGCGGGGGCTGGGGCGCCCCGCCGTGGAGGGCGACCGGCTCGCACCGGATCCGGCATGGGGGGTGTACGCGGCGTCCAAGGCGCAGGCCGAGGCGGGGCTGCGCGCCCTGGGGGACGAACTGCCTCTGGTGGTGGCCCGGTTGGCGTTCGTTTACGGGCAGGGCGATCCGCACCTGGCGCAGTCGCTGCACTGGGCGGCGAACTGGCCCGCGCACCAGCGCCTGGCGGTGGTGCACCACGCGGACGTGGCGCGGGCGCTGTGGCGCGCGGTGGTGACGCCCGGCATCGAGGGGCGCACGTACAACGTCGGCGACGACGCGCCGCTGACGGCCTGGGACCTGTACGCGCTCAACGGTCGGACGCACCCCGGCAGTTCACCGTCCGAGGCGGCCGAGCCGGCCGAGCCGTTCGACCCGTGGGAGGGACAGGTGTCCACGGCGGCGGCGCGCCGGGAGCTGGGCTGGCGTCCGCTGTACCCGTCGGCGTGGGCGGCGGCCGACGCCGGGGCGCTGTAGCGGACGCCGTCCGGCCCTCCCGGTACGGGGAGGGCCGGGCGACGCCGCACAGCCGGCCGGCGCCGCTCAGTCGGCCCGCGCCGCTCGGCCGGTCCGTGCCGCTCAGCCGGCCGGCGTGGGCGCGGGGGCGTAGCCGGCCGGGCGGGTGGTGAAGGTGCCGCGGCCCTGGGTGCGGCCGCGCAGGCGGCCCGCGTAGCCGAACAGTTCGGCCAGCGGCACCAGCGCGCCGACCCGGGCGGTGGCGCCGTGGCCGGGTTCGGTGGAGCGGACGTGGCCGCGGCGGGCGGCGAGGTCGCCCAGGACGGTTCCAAGGGCGTCCTCGGGCACGGTGACGCTCACTTCGGCCAGCGGTTCCAGCAGGTGCATCCGCGAGGCGCGCAGGGCCTCGCGCAGGCCGAGGCGGGCGGCGGTGCGGAAGGCGAGCTCGGAGGAGTCCTTGGGGTGGGTGGCCCCGTCGGTGAGGGTGACGGCGACGCCGGTGACCGGGTGCCCGCCGAGCGGGCCCTCGGCCAGGGCGTCGCGGCAGCCGGCCTCGACGGCCTGCACGTACTCGCGCGGCACCCGTCCGCCGGTGACGGTGGAGGTGAACGCGAACTCCCCCTCGGTGCCCGCCGGCAGGGGGTGGACGTCGAGGACGAGGTGGGCGAACTGCCCGGCGCCGCCGTCCTGTTTGGCGTGCCGGTAGGTGAAGCCGGTGACGCCCTCGGTGAGGGCCTCGCGCAGCGCGACGCGCGGGCGCCCGACGACCGCTTCGACGCCGGCGTCGCGCCGGACCTTCTCCACCGCGACCTCCAGGTGCAGTTCGCCCAGGCCGGACAGGGTGCGCTGGCCGGTCTCCGGGTCGGTGGCCACGCGCAGCGAGGGATCCTCCTCGGCCAGGCGGGCGAGGGCGGCGGCGAGCTTGTCGGTGTCGGCGGCGCGGCGGGCCTCGACGGCGACGGTGACGACCGGTTCGGCGCTCACGGGGGCCTCCAGGACGATGGGGTGGTCGGCGTCGCACAGGGTGGCGCCGACGCGGGTGTGCTTGGGGCCGACGACGGCGACGATGTCGCCGGCGCGGGCCGTGTCGGTCTCGGTGTGGCGGTCGGCCAGGACGGTGAGGATGCGGGCGACGCGCTCGCGGCGGCCGGTGGCGGTGTCGAGCACGGTGGCTCCCTTGTGGAGGGTTCCGGCGTACAGGCGCAGGTGGGTCAGGCGCCCGGTCGGGGCGGAGGTGACCTTGAACGCCAGGGCGGTCAGGGGCTGTTCGGGGTCGGGGTCGCGCTGCTGGGCGCGGTCGGCGGAGCGGGTGGGCGGGACGTCGAGCGGGGAGGGCAGGTAGGCGACGGCGGCGTCCAGGAGCGGTTCGATGCCGCGGTTGCGGTAGGCGGAGCCGCACAGCACCACGACCACCTCGCCGGTGCGGGTGAGGTCGCGCAGGGCCGCGGTGAGGGTGTCGGCGCCCAGGGTGGCGCGGGCGCAGAACTCCTCCAGGGCTTCGGGGTGCAGTTCGGCCACCGCCTCCTCCAGGGCGCGGCGGCGCTCGGCCGCCACGGCTTCGAGGCTGGCCGGGACCGGGCCTTCGTGCAGGGTGCCGTCCTCGTCCCAGGTGAGGGCGCGCTGGCCGACCAGGTCGACGACGCCGGTGAACGACTCCTCGGCGCCGATGGGCACGTGGACGGCCAGCGGGCGCGGATGCAGGCGTTCGCGGATGGCGGCGACGGCGGCGTCCAGGTCGGCGCCGGCGCGGTCGAGCTTGTTGACGAAGGCGATGCGCGGCACGCCGTGGCGTTCGGCCTGGCGCCACACCGACTCACTCTGCGGCTCGACGCCGGCGACCGCGTCGAACACCGCCACCGCGCCGTCGAGCACCCGCAGGGAGCGCTCGACCTCGTCGGCGAAGTCGACGTGGCCGGGGGTGTCGATGAGGTTGATCCGGTGCCCGGCCCAGGCGCAGCTGACGGCGGCGGCGAAGATGGTGATGCCGCGGTCGCGCTCCTGGGGGTCGAAGTCGGTGACGGTGGTGCCGTCGTGGACCTCGCCGCGCTTGTGGGTGGTGCCGGTGAGGTAGAGGATCCGCTCGGTGACGGTGGTCTTGCCGGCGTCGACGTGGGCGAGGATGCCGAGGTTGCGGACGGCCGCGATGCCGGCGGTCGCGGCGGCGGTGGTGCCGGTGGCGGTGGTGGTGCCGCGGGTGGTGCTGCGGGTGGTGGTGGTGTGGGTGCGCATGGCCCGGGTGCCTTTCGAGGCGGTTCCGCTCATGGGGTGGGCGCGCGATTCCAGCAGTGCCGACGGATCGTCGGATTCATGACCACGGAATGGGGTTACGGCCGGACAGGCCGGTGTCAGACGGTGGCGGCACTGCTCCGGTGCCGGCCGCGCAGCGGGCACCGGAAGGCCGAGGACACCAGGATCACCTCGTACCGCGACGCGGGAGAGGGGGCGGCGGCGCTCTGCTTCGGCATGGCCGCCCGCCCCCTCTCTCGTCCCGTTCGTCGTCGCGGTCGTCGCGTTGTCGCGGCGGGCCGCGCGTCGGGGCGCGGCCGCGTGGCGAGTGTAGGGAAGGCGGGCCGGCCGGTGCGACGGGTTTTACGGTGCCGGGTTTTACGGCGCCGGGTCCTACGGCGCCCGGAAGCGCAGCACCGGCTCCGACCAGCCGTCGTCGCGCACCCCGGCGTCCAGGGCGGCGCCGATGGCCCGTTCCTCGTACGCGAAGTGGGAGTCCATGATGGCGGCGAGTCCGTCGAGTTCGCGTCCGATCGCCTCCAGGTCGGCGCCGGTGGCGCCCTGGACGCCGGCGTCGGACTGCCCGGCGGCCCGGTCGGCGAGGTGGCGCACCCGGGCGAGGATGTGGGTGATGAAGCCGTGGTCCTCGACGAGTTTGCCGATGGTCGGTGCCAGGTCGGGGCGTTCGCGCAGGAGTTGGGCGAACAGGCCGGTGTCCTCGCCCTGGTGGTGGTTGGTCAGGGCGGTGCAGAAGGCCAGGCAGTGGGTGAGGAGTTCGTTGCCGTCGCCGTCGGGGCGGCGGGGCCGGCCGAGGTTGGTGCGCAGGTCGGCGAGGCGTCGGCGCAAGTCCTGGTGCGCGCGGGAGAGTTGCAGGCTGAGGGCGGCCGTACGGCCGGTGGAGGGGGAGGCCACGGGTGGCGGTCCCTTCGGTTCCGCACCTCCATGCCTGACGCAGTCCGTCACCGGCACGCGATGCTCGCGCCATCGGATCACGCGCCCCGGCCGGAAGGCAAGCGGGCGGCGGGGCCGGGCTCGGCGGCGGGTTCGGCGGCCGCGCCGGCGCGCGGGCGTCCGAGCAGGATGCCGGCGAGCACCAGCGCCAGCCCCGCGCCCTGGCGCACCCCGAAGGGGTCGCCGTCCAGCGCGGTGCCCAGCAGCACGCCGGTGAGCGGGTTGAGCAGTCCGAGCAGGCCCACCGTGCCGGCCGGCAGGTGGCGCAGCCCGGCGAACCAGCAGGTGAAGGCGAGCGCGGTGGCGACCACGGTGGTGTAGCCGAAGGCGAGCAGGGTGGGCCCGTCCGCCGGTGGGGGCGCGCCCTCGGCGACGGCGGCGAGCGGCAGCAGCACCAGGCCGCCGGCGGTCAGCTGCCAGGCGGTGGCGGTGAGCGGGTCGGCGCCCTCGCGCCAGCGGGCGGCCAGCACGTAGCCGACGGAGGAGACGAGCATCGCGGCCGCGGAGGCCGCCAGCCCGGCCCAGCCGATCCCCTCCCCCGTTCCGGCCAGTGCGAGGGCGACCCCGGCCAGGCCCACCACCGACCCCGCCAGGTGCGCGCGGCGCGGCCGCTGCCCGGCCAGCGCCCAGGCGGTGAGCAGCAGGGCCAGCGGGGAGGCGGCCATGAGGGTGGCGGCGGCGCTGGTGGGCAGCAGTTGGGAGGCGAGGTAGAGCAGGACGAAGAAGGCGGCGGTGTTGAGCAGGCCGAGCAGGGCGCTGCGCCACCACCAGGCGCCGTGCGGGCGGCGGCGGGCGAGGGCGAGCAGCAGCAGTCCGGCGGGCAGGGCGCGCAGGGCGGCGCCCCACAGGGGGCGGTCGGCGGGCAGGTGGGCGTGGGTGACCCAGTAGTTGGCGCCCCAGGCGACGGGGGCGAGGGCGGTGAGCAGCACCCAGCGTTTGGTGGCTTCCATGGAAGGCAATATAGCTTCCTGGGAAGCTACTGGCGTAGGGTGGCGTCCATGGAGCCCGACCAGCACGAGGACCGGCACGAGGAGCGGTACGAGGACCGGCACGAGGAGCGGTCCCCGGACCACGTCGCCCAGATCCAGGCCGCGTGGCGGCGCGAGCGCCCCGACCTCGACGTCTCCCCGCTGGCCGTCATCGGGCGCCTGCACCGCCTCGCCGCCCGCCTGACCGCCGAGCTGACCCTCGTCTACCAGCGCTACGGCCTGGGCGAGGGCGAGTTCGACGTGCTCGCCGCGCTGCGCCGCGCCGGCGCCCCGTACGAGCGGGCCCCGGGCGAGCTGGCCGCGCACACGATGGTGACCACCGGCGCGATGACCAAGCGGATCGACCGGCTGGAGCGCGCCGGGCTGGTCACCCGCCGCCCCGCCATGGACGACCGGCGCGGGCGCGTGGTCGCCCTCACCGACGCCGGCCGGCGCCTGTTCGACGAGGCGTTCACCGCCCACCTGCGCAACGAGCACCGCCTGCTGGCGCACCTGAGCACCGAGGAGGCCGCCGCCCTGCAGGGCCTGCTCACCGCCTGGCAGCACCGCCTGGACGGCACCGGGGACGCGGGTGGAAGCCGCACCGGTGGAAGCGGCGCCGGGGGCACCGGGGACGCGGGCCGTACGGAGCGGGGCGGTGACGGCGGACCGTGAGAAGCTGACGCATGGCCAGCGAGACTCCCCCGCCCGACGCCCCGCCGCCGCACCACCGGCACTCCTCCGCTCCCCCGCCCGGCTGGCGGAACCCGGAGGTGCGGGCCGCCCGGCGCCTGGTGGAGATGCTCCAGGAACTGCGGGTGCTCCAGACCGGCGTGCAGATCGTCTTCGCGTTCCTGCTCGGCGTCGCCTTCACCCCGCGCTTCCCCCAACTCACCGACGCCCAGCAGGACATCTACATCGTCACCCTGCTGCTGTCGGTCGTCTCCTCGGCCGTCCTGGCCACCCCCGTCGCCCTGCACCGCGGCCTGTACCGCCACCCCGGCAAGGCGCGGATCGTCGACGTCTCCGCCCGCATCGCCCAGGTGGGCCTGCTGCTGCTCGCCTGCGCGCTGACCGGCGCCGTGCTGCTGGTCCTCGACGTCGTCCTCGGCACCGTGCCGGCGGTGCCGATCACCTGCGCCATCGCGCTGGTCTTCGCCGTGCTGTGGTTCGTCCTGCCCTGGGCGGTGCGCCGCTCCGCCACCCACCACCGGGCCTGACCCGACGGCCACCGCCGCCCTCGCCACCGCCGCCCTCGCCACCGCCGTCTTCGCCACCGCCTTCGCCATCGCCGCCTTCGCCGCTGCCGCCGCCCGCAGCGGGGTTGCACGGGCGGCGGACCACGGACCGGGCCGGGGCCGGCTGCCGGGCGCCGGGGGCCGGGCCGGGAGGCGCCCGCCGGGCCGCCTCCCCCACCCCACAGAGCCCACCCGCACCCCGGACCGCTTACCGTGCCGGTATGCATACCGACGAAAGCCCGTGGGACGTCCTGCTGATCGGCGGCGCGTCCGGCCTCGGCAAGAGCCGCGCCGCCGCCCGCCTGTCCGCCCGGCACGGCGCGTTCGTGGTCGAGTTCGACGACGTCGTGGCCGCCCTCCAGGCCGCCACCACCCCCGCCGGCCACCCCGGCCTGCACCACTTCGCCACCGTGCCCGACCCCGACGCGCTGCCCGCCGACCGCGTCCTGGAGCTCCAGATCGCCACCGCCCGCGCCCTGGACGACGCGCTGCTGGGCGTCGTGCGCAACCGGCTCACCGTGGACGTGCCCGCGATCGTGGAGGGCGACTACCTCACCCCGGCCGCCGCCGCCCGCGCCGTTGCCGAGGCCGCCGGGCAGGGCCGGCGCGTGCGCGCGGTCTTCCTGCACGAGGACGACCCGCGGCGCATCGGCGCCAACTACGCCGACCGCGAGCCCGGTTCGGGCCCGCAGCCCGAGCGCGCCGCCGTCAGCGCCCGCTACAGCACCTGGCTCGCCGACCAGGCCCGCGCCCACGCGCTGCCCGTGGTCGACTGCCGCCCGTACGCCACCCTGCCCGAGCGCCTGGCCGCGGCCCTGGCGTGACCCCCGCGAGGGCGGAGGCGGCGGGACGGCGGGTGGCGTGACGGCGGATCAGGCGTCCTCGATGTCCGAGATCAGCTTGGTACTCAGGTCGCTCTGCACCGCCAGCCGGGTGTGCCCGGCGTCGGGGCCGGTACCCCAGGTCAGGGTGACGGTGGTGAACAGGTGCCCGGCGCCCGAGTCGTGGTAGAGCACCTCCCAGCGGGTGGGCACGTCCTGGGCGCGCAGCACGCCGTCGGCGTGGTTGGCCTCCTCCCAGGCCGCCAGCCGCTGACGGAAGTCCTCGGTGAGGTAGTGGGAGCGCAGCTGGTCGCCCAGGTCGTCGGTGCCGTCGGAGACGGCGTCGATGTAGGCGCCGTAGAAGTCGGCCACCCGGTCCACCGCGGAGTCCGGGCTGCCGCTGCGGACCGCGGAGCCCGCGGCGGTGTCGGCGTCGGCGTCGGTCATGACATCCCCATCCGTCAGGGCCGGGGGTGGCACGCTCCCGCCCCGGCCGGTCGGTTCGACCTGTAGACCCAACGAGCCTGCCCACCGGAGGTTGCGCCCCGGTCCGCCTCCCTCACCGGCCGGGGGCGGCGTTCGGGTCAGTCCGGTGCCTGGTGCCCGGCGTCGTACGCGGCGCGCGCCGTGAGCACCTGCGGCATGTGGCACTCGGCCCAGGCCTTGATCTGCCGCATGAGCGGCAGCAGGTCGCGCCCGAGCGCGGTGAGCGCGTAGTCGACGCGGGCCGGCACCCCGGCGGTGACGGTGCGCCCGACCAGGCCGTCGCGTTCCAGGGCGCGCAGGGTCTGGGTGAGCATCTTCTCGCTCACCCCGGCCAGGCGCCGGCGCAGGCCGCTGTAGCGCAGCGGTCCGTCGGCGAGGGCGTTGACGACGAGGCTGGCCCACTTGTCGCCGATCCGGTCGAGGAGTTGGCGGGCCGGGCACTCGGCGAGGTAGGCGTCGTAGTCGGCGGCCTCGGCGGCGCGGCGCTGGGCGGCGGTCGTGGTGGGCACCGGCCCACTCTCCTTTCCGTACGGTACGCACCTTCGGGTGCGTCCTTCCCCGTGGAGAGTAACTCTCCTTAGGTTGGGTGGGGTTGCCGATGGATGAGCCGACGGCGCGAGCCGAGGCGCGAGGGGTGTGGGTGCGATGCGTGCCGTGGTGGTGCGGGGGTTCGGTGGTCCCGAGGTGCTGGAGCTGGTGGAGGTGGCGCTGCCGCAGCCGGGCCGCGGGCAGGTGCGGGTGCGGGTGGCGGCTGCCGGGGTCAACCCGGTGGACGCGGTCACCCGTTCCGGGGTGCTCGCCGGGGCCGGGCTGATGGCGCCCCGGGCGGTGACCGGGATCGGCTGGGACGTGGCCGGGACGGTGGACGCCGTCGGCCCCGGTGTGACGCGATTCGCCCCCGGGCAGCCGGTGGTGGGCCTGCGCGACCGCCTGGACACCGACCTCGGCACCTACGCCGACCAGGTCGTCCTGGACGCGGACACCCTGGCCCCCGCCCCGGCGGGCGCCACCCTCGCGCAGGCCGCGACGCTGCCGCTGAACGGCCTCACCGCGCTGCAGGCCCTGGACCTGCTCGACCTTCCGGCCGGCTCCACCGTCCTGGTCACCGGCGCCGCGGGCGCGGTCGGCGGCTTCGCCGTCGAACTGGCCGTCCTGCGCGGCCTGCGGGTGGTCGCACTGGCCGGGGAGGGCGACGAGCCGCTGGTGCGCGGGCTGGGCGCCGAGTGGTTCGTGCCGCGCACGGCGCCCGATGCGGCCGCCGCCGTACGGGAGGCGGTGCCCGGCGGGGTCGACGGCGCGATCGACGCCGCCCTGCTGGGCGTGCGGGCGCTGGGCGCGGTGCGCGGTCGCGGCGCCTTCGTCGCGGTCGCGGCCGGCAGCGCCCCGGCGGCCCTGCGCGGCATCCGGGTCGCCAACGTGTGGATCACCGCCGACGGCCCCGCCCTCGCCCGCCTCTGCGCCCTCGCCGCCGACGGCCGCCTCACCCTGCGGGTCGCCGACACCCTCCCCCTGACCAGCGCCGCCCACGCCCACCGCCGCCTGGAGGCCGGCCACCTGCGCGGCCGACTGGTCCTCACCCCCTGAGCCGCCGCCCCCGGGGAACGGAAAGAAGGCCTGCTCCCGTTACGGGGCAGGCCTTCTTCGATGTGATCCGCGTCACGGCGGGACTGCGGCAACAGCGCTCCGCCCGGGGAGACCGTCCGGGTTGAGGGGAAGGGCTCTCGGGTTGCACTGTGGCAGCCGGCGGGGCTCCGACCAAGCCGGCCGGACGACTTCGGACACTCCCGGACGCCTTCGGACGCCCGAACGCCCTGAGCAGGCGCGATCCCGCGACTGCGCCCGCAGGTACGCGGACGGCTTCGGACGGCCCCGGACGCGCGGGCCCCGGT
This sequence comes from Kitasatospora sp. NPDC057738, assembly GCF_042798815.1. Taxonomy (NCBI): domain Bacteria; kingdom Bacillati; phylum Actinomycetota; class Actinomycetes; order Kitasatosporales; family Streptomycetaceae; genus Kitasatospora; species Kitasatospora sp. NPDC057738. Next base: position 56,711 of record NZ_JBHVJT010000050.1, read on the forward strand.
GCCGGCGCGGCGGTGTCCGAAGGTGTCCCGAAAGCCCGTCACATCACCTCTTCCGAAGCCGTGTTGCTTCCGGCAGCGCCCGCGGACACGAACTTGCACCGGCCTTCGCGGCCCGCGCATGATCTGACCCAGCCGCCCGCCGGGCGGCCCAGGGGACGGCAATCCCCACGTCCGGGTTGAGAGTTCAGAAAGGGATCACTGTGCTGTTCGAGTTCCGTTGCGCGGTGCGGCGCACACCGCCGCCCGCCCAGTACGCCGGGAGCCACGACCTGCGGCGCGCCGCGCCGTCCGCCGCGTTCCTCGCGGTCGCCCTGGCCGGCGTCATCGCCCTGATCGTCCTCGGGTACACCGTCGAGGCGCTGGTGACCGTCGTCGTCACCGCCGCGGTGGAGGCCTCCGGCACGGCCGCCCGGGGGCGGCGATGAGCACGCCGGATCGCACGGGGATCCCTCCCGCCCGCGCCCGGCTCGTCGCCGAGCTGCAGCACCAGCGCCTACTGGCAGGCCTGCCGTCCCTGAGCTCGATCGCCAGAGGGAGCGATCTGTCGGTCAGCGCCGTGAGCAGCATGCTCACGGGGAGGCTTCTTCCCTCGGAGCAGGCACTGAAGGCACTGCTGGACGGCATGGGCGTGAGCAGTCGCGACCAGCAGCACGCGCTGCTCCTGCGCGATGCGGCCTCGGCAGCCCGCACCTTCGCTCGGCGCGCCCCCGCCGAACCCCCCGCCGCCGAACCCCCCGCCACCGAGCCCCCCGCCGACGAGCGTCCCGCCCCCGACTGGCGCGTGCCGGTCCCGGCCGCGGGGGAACCCGACCCCGTGCTGTTCTCCACCGTGCGGGAGTTCGTCGCGGGCCTGGAGGACGTCAGGGTCTGGGCCGGCGAGCCGTCGCTGCGCCGGCTGGAGGAGCGCAGCGAGAGGCTTCACCGGCAGCGGCACACGGCGTACGGCAAGGTCCTGCGGCGCAGCACGATCTCCGACATGCTCAACGCCTCGGTGCTTCCGCAGATGGAGAAGGTGCGGCACTACCTGCAGATCTGCGGGGTGCGGGACATCGACGCGTGGGTGTACACGTGGCGGCGGATCCGGACGATCGAGAAGGCCGCCGTGCGCCGGGCGGCCTGACCCTCACGGCCGCGGAGTGGGAAGTCGAGCCCGCCGACTTCCCACTCCGGCTTCCTACTCCGGTTCCCTGCCCGCGGTGGAGGCCGGCTTGGTGTGGAGGACTTCGCGGGCCTGGTCGGCGGCGCGCACGATGCTCTCGCTGATGAAGTCGAGGAAGCGGGCGATGTTCTCCAGGCGGACGGCGGCGGGGGTGCCGGGGCCGAGGACGGTGACGCCCTGGCGGGCGGCTTCGATGACCCGGTCGTTGGCGCGGGCGCTGGCGATGACGGCCTGGTAGTAGAGCTCGTCGTCGACGATGTAGCGGTCGCGGCGGCGTTCGTCGCGTTCGCGGCGCACCAGGCTCTGGCTCTCCAGGAAGGCGATCGCCTTGGAGACGGAGGCCGGGCTGACCTGCAGGCGCTGGGCGAGTTCGGCGGCGGTGAGGCTGCCCGCGTCGGTGGTGGACAGGCAGGTGATCACCCGGGCGCCCATCCGGTTGAGGCCCGAGCCCATCAGGACGGTGGTGAGCTGTTCCTCGTAGGCGGCCACGGCCTCGCTGTCGCGCCCGTGGGGCTGCGGACCGGACTGCTGTGCGCCGGGGGTGGCGGGCCGGCGCCGCTGGGCGCGGTGCTCGGTGGCGCGGTGGGCGAGGTCGGCGCGGTAGGCGAGGGGGCCGCCGTTGCGCATCACCTCGCGGGTGACGGTGGAGGTGGGGCGTTCCAGGCGCCGGGCGATCTCGGCGTAGGGGAGGCTGTCGGCCAGCCCCAGCGCGATCTGTCGGCGTTCCTGCTGGGTGAGCCTGCCTCCGGGCATCGCGTTCTCCTCGGTGGTCGTCGCCGCACGGTTCGCGGCGTGCTTGCCGGTGGGGTCACCGGTCGGCCCCACCATAGCGTTCACCTTTCACCCATTGCAATGGTCGCAACGGTCGCCGTTGCATTCATTGACACATCCGTTGCAACAGTTTCCCGTCATTCACCTGCTGCAACGCTGTTTTGACGCAACGAACTAGTTGCCGAGATCTTGAAAGCAACGTAGCGTTTCCAACGTCGGAAACACCGACGGGGCAGGCCCGGAACCGGGCCGAGCCCGCACCCACCCCCGCATCCACCCAGGAGCGCACCATGCAGAAGTTCGACACCTCCGCCCCGATCACCGTCGTCCTGGACATCCCCGGCGGGCGCGTCCGGTTCATCGCCGCCGAGCGCGGCGACACCACCGTCGAGGTCCGGCCCGCCGAGGCCGGCAAGAACCGCGACGTCCAGGCCGCCGAGCGCACCGACGTCGCCTTCGCCGACGGCGTCCTGCGGATCACCACCGCCGCGGCCGGGAACCAGTTCCTGGGCCCCACCGGCTCCCTGGAGGTCACCGTCCAGCTGCCGGCCGGCTCCGCCGTCCGGGGCAGGGCCGCCGCCGCCGAACTGCGCGTCGTCGGCCGCCTCGGCGACGTCGCCTTCGACGGCGCGTACCGCACCACCAAGGTCGACGAGGCCGCGAGCCTGGACCTGACCGCCGTCGACGGCGACGTCGAGGTCGGCCGGCTCACCGGGCCCGCCCGGATCGCCACCACCCGCGGCGACATCCGGATCACCGAGGCCCGGCGCGGCACCGTCGAGCTGACCACCCAGGCCGGGAGCATCACCGTCGGCGCCGCCGCCGGCGTCCCGGCCGCCCTGGACGCCGGCACCGGCCACGGCCGCATCGCCAACGCCCTGCGCAACGACGGCACCACCGTGCTCGACATCCGCGCCACCACCTCCCACGGCGACATCACCGCCCGCAGCCTCTGACCCCGGCCCCGCCCGGGCCGACACCATCCAGTTCCAGGGGGACACCATGACCGGCAACGCGACACCCACCACCCGTCCGAGCGCGTGGACCGGCATGCTGCCGGTCGACGACACCGCCCTCGCCGTCACCGACACCGGCGGCCCGGGCCTGCCCGTGCTCTACCTCAACGGCCAGTTCGCCACCCAGGGCCACTGGCGCCGCGTCATCACCGAACTCGGCCCGCGGTTCCGGCACATCACCTACGACGAGCGGGCCCGCGGCCGCAGGTCGAAGCGCTCCGCGGACTACTCCTTCGAGGCCGCCGTCCGGGACATCGACGCCGTCCTCACCGCCCGCGGCGTCGAGCGGGCCCTGCTGGTGGGCTGGTCCTACGGGGCGTTCCTCGGCGCGCACCAGGCCTCGCGCAACCCGCGGCGCACCATCGGCGCCGTCCTGGTCGACGGCGCGCAGCCCTACGACTGGCTCACCGAGGAGATGGAGCAGCGCATCCGCAGGCAGTTCCGGCAGTGGGCGCCGCTCATGGCGCTGATGCGCCCCACCGGCCTGACCCCGCGGATGACCCACCGGCAGATGTCCGACTGCAACATCGAACTCGGCAGGATCGGCAGCGCCGGCGCACTGGGCCCGGTGCTGGACGCCGTCACCGTCCCGACCCGGTACGTGGTCGCCTCGGGGGTGTCCCTGGGCAGCAAGGGCGAGGAGCAGGAGATCATCCGCGCGGCCCTGCCCGCGGTGACCGAGCGCAACCGGCACATAGAGATCAGCGCGAAGGTCCCCAGCAACCACGGCGCGATCCTGAAGAAGGACTTCCGCGCCATCGCCGACGCCGTCCGCGAGGTCGCCGCCCTGGACCGCCCCGCCTCCGGCCGCTGACGGCCCCCGCACCCGCACCGGCCGCCACCGGCACAGGCACCTGCCGCCACCTGCCGCCACCGGGCACCGCCGGGCGGCCCGCCGGAACGGCGGCCCTGCACGCCGCGGCTCAGCGCGGAAGCGAGGACTCCTCACCGACGGCGGCCAGCAGCTCGAACGGGAACTCCGGATCGGCCTGGCCGACGGCCAGCGCGAGCCAACGGCCGCCGGACGGCAGCCACCACACGCGCATGGTGCCGGCGACGTTGCACAGGAAGCCCAGCGGCTCCGGAGCCGCCGATTCGGGATCCGGGTCGTCGAACCCGAGATACGGCCACAGTTCGACCGTCGCCGGATCTCCCCAGCGGTCGGCCAGAACGGCCGTCAGCGCGTGGAGATCGGCTTCCAGCTCCCGTTCGGCCGCCTCGACGATCTCTTCGCTGCGGTCCTCCCAGAAGTCCCGGCTCTCCCCGAGCACTGCCACATGGTGTCCGGGCCCACCCCATCGACGGTCCGTCCCCGGCCGGACCTCCCGCTCGGGAAACGGGAGGATGCTCAGCTCGTCGACGATCGAGAGCTGGGCGGCGGCGAATCCCCTCGATCGGTGCCGGCTCGACATGGGCGGAGCCTATCCACCTCGCCCCCCGCCGTGCCACGGCGGCGGGCGAGGCGCCGTACCGCCGGGCGTTCGACCAGGGTGTGGACGAGGGCCCCGGCGGCCAGGGTCGCGGCGAACGCGGCGAGCGTCAGCAGGACCGCGATCGGGGTCGGGTAGGTGCGGTCGCCGAGGACGAGGGGGCGGCCGTGGAAGAGGACGACGCCCTGGCAGAGGTAGAAGCCGAAGGAGACGCCGCCCAGCCACTGGGCCAGGCGGCGCGGCGCGGGGCGCGGGCCGCCGCGGTGCAGGTCGCGGTGGGCGGCGGCGCAGATGACCAGGGCGATCGGCAGGGCCATCGGCAGGACGAAGTCGTAGGGCGAGGGGACGGCGAGGGTGAGCGCGTAGGCGGGCGCGACCAGGAGGGCGGCGGGGGCGAGGGGGATGCGCGGGGCGAGACCGGCGGCGACGGCCCGGGCCAGCAGCATGCCCAGGACGAACTCCGGCAGCCGGGCCGGCGGGAAGAGGTAGCCGAACCACAACTGGTCGAGCGACACCGGGAGTTGGGGGATGCGGGGGTAGGACGGCAGCAGGGCGGCGTCGGCTCCCGCGACGGCCGCGGCCACCAGCAGGACGGCGGCCAGGGCCGGGCGCAGGGCGCGATCGGGCAGACACCGTACGGCGCGGTGCAGGAGCGGGAACAGCAGGTAGAACAGGACCTCGCAGCACAGCGACCAACTGGGCATGTTCATACCCGAGTTGATGTTCGGGTCGGGCGAGTAGGCGTGCACGAGCAGGAGGTTGGGCAGCCAGACCCGCACCGGGCAGGCCCAGGCGAACAGGAGGGCGGCGGCGGCCCACATCGCCAGGTGGCTGGGGTAGATCCGGGCCAGGCGCCGGCGCCAGAACGCGGCGGGGCGCTCGCCGTCCCGCGCGGACCAGGTCAGGACGAAGCCGCTGAGGACGAAGAAGAACGAGACCCCGGCGTAGCCGGCCTTGGAGGTGATGTGGGCGAGGGCGGCGGCGAGGCGGGGGTCGGCAAAGAAGCCGAGCGGGGCCCGCGGGCGCAGCGGGTCGGTGATGAGGAAGGCGTGGAAGAGGAAGACGGCGAGGGCGGCGGCGAAGCGCAGGGCGGTGAGGGTGGGCAGGCGGTGCGGGGGTGGCGGTTCTCCGACGAGCAGAGCATCACTTCGTGCACTCATAACATGACCTTAGGTGACTGTGCGTCAAGTCGGGTCACTGACGGTGTCGCCCGGACGGTGTAAAGCGGGGCGGAACACGCGGGCGGGATGCGCTGGTGGCGAGCGGGGGGCGGGATGCGCTGGTGGCGAGCCGGGGCGGGACGCGGGGGGCGGCGAGCCGGGTGGAAATGGCGGTGCGGGTCGCGCGCCCGCTGGGCACACTGGTTCGATGATCACCGACCACTGGCCCCTGCGGGGGCTGCGCGTGACCTCGCCCCGCCTGGAGCTGCGCCTGCCCACCGAGGACGAACTCGCCGAGGTGGCGGACGTCGCCGCGCGCGGCGTCCACCTGCCCCAGGACCGTCCGTTCCTGACGCCGTGGGGCGAGCTGCCCCCGGCCGAACGCGCCCGGCACGTGATGCAGTCGCACTGGGCACGGCTGGGCCGCTGGAGCGCGCAGCACTGGGCGCTGGACCTGGTCGCCTTCCACGAGGGGCGCCCGGTGGGGATCCAGGACATGCGCGCCAAGGAGTTCGGCGTGCGGCGCGAGATCGTCTCCGGTTCCTGGCTCGGCCTGGAGCACCAGGGCAAGGGCCTGGGCACCGAGATGCGGGCCGCGATGCTCCACCTGGCCTTCGCGGAGCTGGGCGCGCGCTCGGCGACCTCGCTCTCCTTCACCGACAACCACTCCTCCCTGGCCGTCTCGCGCAAGCTCGGCTACCGCGGCGACGGCATCGACCGCGACGTCCTGGACGGGCGGGTGGTGGTCTCCGAACGCCTGCGCCTGAGCCCCGAGGCCTGGGCCGAACACGCCCGCACCCCGGTCACCGTCACCGGCCTGAGCGCCGACTGCCGCACCATGTTCGGCCTCACCGACTGACCCCACCAGCGAACGGCCGGTAGCCAACACGCCCCGGGGAGTGGGAAGTCGGCCCCATCGACTTCCCACTCCCCCGCAACAACCGCACGCAGCACGGGCCCGGATGGTGAACGAGCTTCGGACCCCCCCGAGCCCCATCTCCCCGCGCGAGAAGTCGGCCCCACCGACTTCCCGCGCGCTCACCCCTCCCCGCCAGCGAACAGCCTGCGGCCAACACGGCCCGGGGAGTGGGAAGTCGACCCCGCCGACTTCCCACTCCCCCACAACCCGCGACAGCCGCGGGAGACGCGGGCCTGCCAGCGAGCACCGGGCAGCTCGGCACTGGGAATCGCCATCCGCCCACGGCCCAAGCGGCGAACGAGGGCATCAGGTCCCAACCCGGCCTCAACACCGGAAGTCGGCCCGGCCGACGGGCAGAGCCGGCGCGCGGCACGGGCCGAAGGGAAAGCCCCAGGGGAGACAGGCCGACCAGCGGCAATCGGGCAGCTCGGCCAGGGAATCGCCAGCAGCCCAAGGCCAGGCGCCCGACGAGAGCTTCGAGTTCAAGCCCTTCCTCGACGGCGGAAGTCGGCCCCGTCGACTTCCGATGCGCTCACGCCTCCCCATCAGCGAGCAGCCTGCGGCCAACGCGGCCCGGGGAGTGGGAAGTCGACCCCGCCGACTTCCCACTCCCCCACAACCCGCGACAGCCGCGGGAGGCGCGGGCCTGCTGACGAGGGCCGGACTGGTCGGCACGGGAATCGCCGTCAGCCGGGGCCCAGGTCGCGGACGAGGGATTCGGCTCCGCTCCATGCCTCGACGCCGGAAGTCGGCCGGGCCGACTTCCGGCGCTCGGCGAACGGTCCCCGCAGTTGGGGTACCGCGTGGCGTTGCGGCCCCGCACGTGGGAAGTCGGCCCCGCCAGCGGGGCGGCTCAGCCGGCGATTCCCGGAAAACGGGCCGGGCAGTGGGAAGTCGGCCCCGCCGACTTTCCGTGCGAGGCAGTGGCCGTGCCAGATGCACAGGCAGCGGACCGACCGGCGAACGGCCCGTGAGCGGCCAACGGCCAACACGCCCCGAGGAGCGGGAAGTCGGCCCGGCCGACTTCCCGCGCGCTCGCCCGGCACCGCCGACGAGCACCGGCACCGGGGCCGGGCCTGGGCCACCAGCCCCGCCCCACCTCCCGCACGCGCCAAAAGTCGACCCCGCCGACTTTCCGTGCGCTCGCCCGACCCCGCTTCTCCTCCTGCGTGCGCCAGAAGTCGGCCCGGCCGACTTTCTGTGTGCGGGGGCGGCCCGGCTCAGGGGTGGAGGGCGGCGGGCAGGGCGGTGAGGGTGTGCAGGACGTGGATGCCGTCGTCGGCCGGGTCGGTGCGGGTGGCGGTGCGGTCGAGCCAGAAGGGGTGCAGGCCGGCGTTGCGGGCGCCGAGGGCGTCGAGGTCGTAGTTGTCGCCGACGTAGGCGACTTCGTGCGGGGGCAGGCCGAGGCGGGCGCAGCCGGTCCAGAAGATGGCGGGGTCGGGTTTGGCCTCGCCGGGCCGGTCGGAGCCGACGAGGGCGGTGTCGTCGAAGTGGTGCAGCAGCCCGGTGGCGTGGAGTTTGGGGCGTTGCTGGTCGATCGGGGCGTTGGAGACGACCCCGAGGCGGTGGGTGGGGGCGAGGGCGGCGAGGGTGGGGGCGGCGTCGGGGAAGGCGGTCCAGGCGGCGTTGCGGTGGGCGGTGTAGCCGGCGAACCAGGCGGCGGCGGTCTCGTCGGGCATGGTGGTGGTGTCCTCGCCGAGGCGGGCGAGGAACTGGCGGGCGCGTTCGCGCTGTTGTCCGGCGAAGGTCAGTTCGCCGGCCAGGAAGCGGGCGTACTGCTCCTGCATGACCTCGCGCCACAGCGTCACGGCGCTCTGCGGGTCGGGGACGCGGTGCAGCAGGTCGAGGTGGTGCAGGTGGGCGAGGATGCCTGCCTGTTCCGAGCCCGAGTAGTCGAACAGGGTGTCGTCGACGTCGAAGATCACGCCTCTGATCGGCACGGTCCGTCCTTCCGCTGGTTCCGTCCGGGTCCGCCCGGTCACGTACGGACCCTATGCGGTCCGCGGTGCCCCGTCGCCGCCCCCGTCCGCCCCGTCCCCGCGGTCCGCCCCGTCGGCCAGGCGGTGGCGGGCGGCGGCCAGGAACTCCTCGGACAGTGCGGTGTCGTCGCTGGCGCGGGCGAGCAGCAGCGCTCCGACCATGGTGGACAGGTCGGCAAGGGTCTCCTGCCGTCCGGCGCCTTCGGGCAGTGCGGCCAGGGCGTCGACGAGTTCGCGCAGTCCGGCGGTGTAGGCGGTGCGCAGGGGGGAGCCGGGTTCGGTGCGGGCGGCGTCGGCGGCCAGTGCGGCGGCGGCGCAGCCGTGGCCGGGGTGGTCGCGGTGGGGTTCGGACAGGTAGCGGTCGAGGAACTCGGCGCGGGGGGTGCGGTCGTCGCCGGGCCGGTCGGCGGGCTGGTTGGCGGGCTGGTCGGCGAGTCGTTCCATGGCTTCGCGGCGTTCGGTGAAGGCGGCGGCGAGGGCTTGGGCGAGGAGGTCGTCCTTGGAGGCGAAGTGCCGGTAGAAGCCGCCGTGGGTGAGTCCGGCGGCGGCCATCGCCTCGGGGACGCTGACCTGGTCGGGGCCCTTCTCCCGGATCAGGCGGGCGGTGTGGTCGATGACGCGGCGGCGGCTGCGTTCGGCCTCGGCGCGTGAGACGCGGGGCATGCCGCGGCTCCCTTCCTCGTGTCGGACGGCGGTGGTGTTCCCGGGCGGTGCTCCGGGCGGTGCTCCCGGGCGGTGCTCCCGGGTGGTGTTCCCGGGGTCCACTTTCCCATCCCGTTTAGATGATGGTAATAATCTAAACGCTGCGGCGCCGCCAGTCACGGCCGGTGCCGCCCCGAGAGCGAGGAGATGCGCATGACCGTGATCGAAGGCTCCACCGTCCTGGTGACCGGGGGCCTGCGCGGCCTGGGCCGGGCGTTCGTCTCGGAGCTGCTGGCGCGCGGCGCGGGGAAGGTCTACGCCACCGCCCGCACCCCCGCCCCCGGCGCCGGCGGCGACCCGCGGGTGGAGGTCCTCGCCCTGGACGTGACCGACGACGCCTCGGTGGCCGCCGCGGCCGCCACCGCCGACGACGTCGACATCGTCTTCAACAACGCCGGCGTCCTGTACCCGGGGCCGCTGCTGACCGGTGACCTGGAGGAGGTCCGGGCCACCTTCGAGACCAACGTCCTCGGCCCGCTGCGCGTCGCCCGGGCGTTCGCGCCGGTGCTGGCCGCGCGCGGCGGCGGCGCGATGGTGGACATCCACTCGCTGCTGTCCTGGGGCGCGGGCGCCGGGGCCTACGGGGCGTCCAAGGCGGCACTGTGGTCGCTGACCAACTCCCTGCGTCTGGAGCTCGCCGCCCAGCACACCCAGGTCCTCGGCGTGCACCTGGGCTTCGCGGACACCGACATGGTCGCGGCCCTCCCGGTCGAGAAGGTCCCGCCGGCCGAGGTCGCCCGGATCGTGCTGGACGCCCTGGCGCGCGGCGAGAGCGAGGTCCTCGTCGACGACGCCACCCGGGCCGTCAAGGCCGCCCTGTCCGGGCCGGTGGAGGGCCTCACCGTGCGCATCGGCCGCTGACCCCCGCGCCGGGACCGGCGCACCGGGGCCGGCACGCACCGACGCGCACCGACACCAGCACGCACCGACACCGACACCGACACCGAGGAGCACACCCCATGCCGCTGTGGCACGTCTACCACCCTCCCGGCACCTACACCCCCGAGCAGAAGCGTCGACTGGCCGGCGACGTCACGGGGTTCTACACCCGTATCGGGCTGCCGAGGTTCTACGTCATGACCCTCTTCCACGAGATCGCCGCCGACTCCTTCCACGTCGGCGGCGAACCGGCCGACAGCGCGGTGCGCATCGTGGTCGAGCACATCGCCCGCCACAACGCGGACCCGCAGGCGCGCCGGCACACCCGTGAGAGCCTCGCCGCCCTCCTCGCGCCCCACACCGCCGAGCGCGGCCTGTACTGCGAGTTCCACATCGACGAGACGCCCCAGGACCTGTGGATGACGGACGGCATCGCCCCGCCCCCGCCCCGCAGCGAGGCCGAACGCGCGTGGGCCCGCGAGAACCGGCCCCTGCCCTACTGACCCCGCCGCACCTCACCGCCCTCACCGCCACGGGAGGCGGTACGGCGGAGCGGGAGGCCCACCGGCACGGGCC
>NZ_JBHVJT010000050.1:67311-71104 GCF_042798815.1 Kitasatospora sp. NPDC057738
GGGGGGGGAGGGAGGAGGGGGGGGAAACCCCACCCGCCGGTCCCCCCCCCCCCGCCGCTTCGTCGTGCGCACACCTTGCGCCGGAACCGGTACCGGACCCGGCATCTGACGGGCCGTCCGCCGTTTCGGAGGCGGGCGCCATGGTCCCTCCCGAGATCGCACGACAGCACGGAGGGTTCGGCATGAGCAGCAGGCACGAGGGGTTCTCCGCCGAGGAGCGGGCCGCGATGAAGGACCACGCGCAGGAGCTGAAGCAGGCCGCGCGCCGGGCCTCGCAGGCGGAGAAGGCGGCCGAGGCGCTGCGGGACGTGCTCGCGAAGATCGCGGAGATGCCGCAGGGCGACCGGGCGCCGGCCGAGCGGGTGCACGCGGTGGTCACCGCCACCGCTCCCGCGCTCGCGCCCAAGCTCTGGTACGGGATGCCCGCCTACGCGCTGGAGGGCAGGGCGGTGTGCTTCTTCCAGAGCGCGGAGAAGTTCAAGTCCCGCTACGCCACGCTGGGTTTCAGCGACCAGGCGCAGCTGGACGAGGGGCCGATGTGGCCGGCGTACTTCGCGCTGACGGAGGTGACGGCCGAGGTGGAGGAGCGGATCGCCGAGCTGGTGAAGCGCGCGGTCGGCTGAGGCGGCGGAACAGCGGAACAGCGGAGCGACGGAGCGGCGGAACAGGGCGCAGGGACTCGGGCCTCAGGGCCTCAGGGCCTCAGGGGCTCAGGGGATCAGGGGATCAGGGGATCAGGCGTCGAAGCGGATCTCGGGCCAGCGGGGCGAGGGGGCGTCGAGCAGGGGGGCGGGGACGGCGCGCAGGTGGAGGCCGAAGTAGGCGGTGAGGTAGGCGCGTTGGGCGGCGACGGCGCGCTGGGGGTCGCCGGTGCCGAGGAAGTGTTCCAGCTGGTCGGTGGGCCAGGCGAAGACGCTCTGGCCCTGGGGGACGAGGAGTTGGAGGTCGCAGTAGGACAGGTGTCCTGAGCGGGTGAGGGTCAGGCGGCGGCGCCAGCCGGTCAGGTGCGGCCACAGGGTGTCCCACATGGCGTCGCGGGCGGGGCTGTCCCAGGTGGAGGCCATCAGCAGCAGGGGGCGGTCCTGGTCGGCGGTGGCGCTGGTGCCGAACAGGGGGCCGTCCAGGACGGCGCCGGCGCGGATGCGCGGGTCGTCGTGCAGGGCCTGGGCGGTGGTGGCGCCGCCCATGGAGTGGCCGAACATGCCGACGGCGTCGAGGTCGAGGGCGGTGTGGAGGCCGGCGGGCAGCGGGCCGCTTTCGAGGCGGTCGAGCAGGCAGCGGGCGTCGGCCGCGCGGTAGGCGACGATCTCGGCGTCGGTCATCGCCTGGACGCGGGCCTTGTCGCGCACTTCGAGGCGGTGGCCGGGGAATTCGACCTCGCCGGCGTCGTAGGTGTGGTCGACGGCGGCGACGACGTGGCCGTGGGAGGCGAGTTCCTCGGCGAGGGCGGTGTTGAAGGCGCTGTCGGCGCCGGAGCCGTGGGAGTTGAGGACCACGGGGTGGCGGCGGCTGCGGTCGGCGGGCACGTCCGGGCGGGCGTGGGTGGTGGGCCAGGCGAGGCGGGCGTCGGGGACGGCGAAGTAGGCGGCCTGCAGGTGGGCGGTCTCGGCGGGGCTCATCCACGGCGCGTACGGGCCCCGGGCGCCGGGCGCGGCCGGGTACCAGAGGCGGGCGCGCAGTTCGCGCGGGCGCGGCGCGGGGGCCCAGGCGTCGGTGCGGGTGGCGTCGGTCAGGTACAGCAGGGCGGTGCCGACGGGGTGGGGACCGGTGGGCGCCGGCAGGCACAGGCGGGGCTCCCCCGCGGCAGCACCCGATGCCGTGCCGCCCGGTGCGGCACCGCCCGGCGCGCTGTCGGCACGCGCGGACCCGGCACCGGTGACGGCGGCGGAGGCGGCGGTGGCGGCGCCCAGGGCGAGCGCCCCGAGGACGCCGCGGCGGCTGAGCGGACGCTCGGACGGGCGCGCGAGAGGACGGTCGGACGGACGGTCGGGCTGGCTTCCGGTCATGGGCGTGGCTCCTGCGGCGGGTCGGGCGGCGGCACGACGGCGGGGTGCGCCGGTGGGCGGTGCGCGCCGGTGGGCGGGGTGCGCGTCCACGGTGCCGACCCGGCCCGCCCGGGCGCGTCCGCCCGCGGCAGGAGCCGCCCGGGGGGCCTTACGTCCGCGGGCCTACGCCTGCGGCGGCAGCCGCGGCGCTCCACCCCCTAGGGGCCGACCCAGGTCTACCGTACGGGAGTTGCCCGGCCCGCCAGGAGCGCGTCGAGCAGGCCGGGGAAGCGGGTGTCGAGGTCGGCGCGGCGCAGGCTGACGAAGCGGTTGCGGCCGGCGACGCGGGTGGTGGTGACGCCGGCCTCGCGCAGCACCCGCATGTGGTGGGAGACGGTCGACTTGTGGAGGTGGTCCAGGCCCAGGTCGCGGGGGTCGCAGGAGTGCTCGGCGTCGTCGGCGTAGCTGAGCAGCAGGGTCATGCGCACGGGGTCGCCGAGGGCGTGCAGGACCGTGACGAGGTCGATGTCGGCGGTGGCGGGCTGGGGAAGCCGCTCGTCGTCGCTCATGGCGCACGCTCCTCGGGGGCCGCGGGGAACCGCGGGGGAAACGGATGGTTTGACAATCATCCACCCATCCCCGAGTGTTTGACGAGCATCAAACAGTTGCATGTCCATCCAACAATTGGTTTTCCTTGCGCCCCGGGGGGCCCTGCCGTGCCCGTACGTCTGCTCCTGCTCGCCCTCGGCACCTTCGCCATGGGCACCGACTCGATGGTCTTCGCCGGCATCCTCGGCCCGATCTCCGCCGACCTGGGGGTGTCGGTGCCGGCCGCCGGCCAGCTGGTCACCGTCTTCGCGCTCGGCTACGCGCTGCTGGCCCCGGTGCTGGCCACGCTCACCGCCCGCTGGCCGCGCCGGCGCCTGCTGCTGACCGCGCTCGCGGTGTTCAGCGCGGCCAACGCGCTCAGCGCGCTCGCCCCCACCTACGGGCTGCTGCTGGCCACCCGCGTCCTGGCCGCGGCCGGCGCCGCCCTCTACACGCCGACCGCCAACGCGGTGGCCACCACCCTGGTCGCCCCCGAGCGGCGCGGACGGGCGCTGGCGACCGTGCTCGGCGGGATGACGGTGGCCACCGCGCTCGGCGTGCCGCTGGGCACCTGGGTGGGACGCGTCGACTGGCGGATGACGATGTGGCTGGTCACCGCGCTGGGCCTGGCCGCCCTCGCGGGCCTCGCCCTCCTGCTGCGCGACCTGCCCGTCCCCACCGTCGCCCCCACCCTCAAGGCGCGCCTGGCGCCGCTGGGCCGGCGCCGGGTGCTGGGCGCCGCGGCCACCACGCTGGTGTTCTTCCTCGCCTTCCAGAGCGTCTACATCTTCCTGTCCACCGCGATGTCCGGCGCCACCGGCGGCGACGCCGACCGGCTGAGCCTGATCCTGCTGACCAGCGGCGTGATGTCGGTGGCCGGCAGTTGGCTGGGCGGGCGCCTGGTGGACCGGATCGGGGTGCGGCGGGTGCTGCTGGCCGGCTCGGCGGTGGCCGCGCTCGCGTTCGCCGCGCTGCCGTGGCTGGGGCGCAGCATGCCGGGGGCGCTGGGGTACGCGGTGGTGGTGCCGCTGGCGGGGTGGGCGGTGTCGGTGGCGCTGCCGCACCGGCTGGCGTCGATCGATCCGGTGAACGCGCCGCTGCTGATCTCGCTGAACAGCAGTGCGCTGTACCTGGGGACGGCGGCGGGGGGTGCGGCGGGGTCGGCGTCGATCGCGGTGCTGGGCGGGCGGTGGTTCCCGTTCGCGGCGGCGGTGCTGGCG
>NZ_JBHVJT010000051.1:0-14354 GCF_042798815.1 Kitasatospora sp. NPDC057738
CTGCTGTTCTGTCACCACCCCCTCCCCCCCCCACTCTCGCACCAACACCCCTCGTCCCCCCCCCTCCCCCGTCGCAACCCCCGGCCCCCCCCCCCCCCACGGCCGTTGCGGCGAAGGCCCTTGTGGCGTACGGCCGTTGCGGCGTACGGCCGGTCGGGCCCGGGGGCGGCCCGTCAGGCCCGGTCGCAGGCCTGCGCCCGCAGCGCGCGGGCCAGGTCGTCCCGGCGCTCCAGCACCAGACGGCGCAGCGCGGGCGCGGCCTGCGGGTGCCCGGCCAGCCAGGCGTCGGCCTCGGCCAGGGTCTGCTCGTCGGTCTGGGCGATCGGGAAGAAGCCGCCGACGATCCGCATCGCGATCTCGATGGTCCGGTCGGCCCAGATCCGCTCCAGCAGCTTGAAGTACGGCGCCGCGTAGAGGGCGCTCAGGTCGCGCTGGGAGGGGATCGAGAAGCCCGCGGTGTTGGCCTCGACCAGGGCGCTCGGCAGCTCGTCCGAGTCGATCACCGCCGACCAGGCGGCGGCCTTGGCCTCTGCGGTGGGCCGGGCGGCCAGGCACTGGGTGTGGTGCCGCTTGCCGCTCGCGGTGTTGTCGGCGGCCAGTTCGGCGGCCAGCTCCTCGTCGGAGGCCTGGCCGGACGCGGCCAGCGCCAGCCACAGCGACCAGCGCAGGTCCTGGTCGACCTCCAGTCCGTCGATCCGGGCGCTGCCGGACAGCAGGCCGCGGACCAGGCCGAGGTGCTCGGCGCCGCCGGCGGTCTGGGCGAGGAAGCGGGCCCAGGCCAGCTGGTGGTCGCTGCCGGGGACGGCTTCGCGCAGCTCGCGCAGGGCGCCGTCGGCGAGCAGCCGGCCGCCCTCGCCGCGCCAGGCCGGGTCCGCGTACAGGTCGACGGCGGTCTTGGCCTGGGCGTGCAGCGACTGGAGCACGCCGATGTTGCCCTCCTGGCCGGCGAAGCGCAGCACCAGGGCGACGTAGTCGCGGGCCGGCATCAGGCCGTCCCGGGTGAGGTTCCAGACCGCGGACCAGGTCAGCGCCCGGGCCAGCTCGTCGCGGATGTCGCCGAGGCCGGCGCGCAGGTTCTCCAGCGACTCCTCGTCGAAGCGGATCTTGCAGTAGGTCAGGTCGTCGTCGTTGAGCAGCACCAGCGCCGGGCGGGGCAGGCCGGCGGCCTCGGCGACGACGGTCCGGGCGCCGGTGACGTCCAGTTCGATCCGCCCGGTGCGGACCAGGGCGCCGTCGGCGTCCCGGTCGTACAGGCCGACCGCGATCCGGTGGGGGCGCAGCACCTCGCCGTCCTGGAGCACCGCCAGCTCGGTGATCCGGCCCTCGGCGTCGGTGGTGACCTGCGGGGTGAGCGAGTCGACCCCGGAGGTCTGGAGCCAGGCGGCGGCCCAGGCCTTGAGGTCGCGGCCGCTGGTCTCCTCCAGCACCTCCAGCAGGTCGCCCAGCTCGGTGTTGCCGAAGGCGTGGCGCTTGAAGTAGCGGCGGGCGCCCTCGAAGAAGGCCTCGGACCCGACGTACGCCACCAGCTGCTTGAGGACGGAGGCGCCCTTGGCGTAGGTGATGCCGTCGAAGTTGAGCTTGGCGTCCTCCAGGTCCCGGATGTCCGCGGTGATCGGGTGGGTGGTGGGGAACTGGTCCTGCCGGTAGGCCCAGGCCTTGCGCTGGTTGGCGAAGGTGACCCAGGCGGAGGAGTAGCGGGTGCGGGCGCCGATCAGGCCGTAGGAGCCCATGAAGTCGGCGAAGGACTCCTTCAGCCACAGGTCGTCCCACCAGCGCATGGTGACCAGGTCGCCGAACCACATGTGCGCCATCTCGTGCAGGATGACGTTGGCCCGGCCCTCGTACGCGGCGTCGGTGACCTTCGAGCGGAAGACGAACTCCTCGCGGAAGGTGACGCAGCCGGGGTTCTCCATCGCGCCGATGTTGTACTCGGGAACGAAGGCCTGGTCGTACTTGCCGAACGGGTACGGGTAGTCGAACTCCTCGTGGAAGAAGTCGAGTCCGAGCTTGGTGACGCCGAGGATCTCGTCCGCGTCGAAGTACGGGGCCAGCGACTGGCGGCACATCGCGGAGAGCGGGATCTCCAGCGCGGTGCCGTCGGCCAGCTCGCGGCGGTAGTGGTCGCGGGCGACGTGGTACGGGCCGGCGACGACGGCGGTGAGGTAGGTGGAGATCGGCTTGGTCGGCGCGAACTCCCAGGTGCGGCCGCCGTCCTGCGCGGCGGCGTCCTGCCCGGTGCCGTCCTGCTCGGTGACCTTCTCGTGCGGGGCGTTGGACCACACGTTCCAGGCGGCCGGGGCGGTCACGGTGAAGGTGAACGGGGCCTTCAGGTCGGGCTGCTCGAAGTTCGCGAACACCCGGCGGGCGTCGGCCGGCTCGTAGTGGGTGTAGAGGTAGGTCTCGCCGTCCACCGGGTCGACGAAGCGGTGCAGGCCCTCGCCGGTGCGGCTGTAGGCGCAGTCCGCCTCGACGGTCAGCACGTTCTCGGCGGCCAGGCCGTCGACGTGCACCCGGGCGCCGTCGTAGGCGGTGGCCGGGTCGAGGGCTCGGCCGTTCAGGGTGACCGAGCGGACGGCGGGGGCGAGCAGGTCGAGGAAGGTGCCGGCACCGGGCTGGGAGCAGCGGAAGGTGACGGTGGTGGTGGAGCGGAAGGTGCCGGCCGCCCGGTCAGGGGCCGAGGTCACGTCCAGCCGGACCCGGTAGCCGTCCACGGTCAGGATGCTGGCCCGCTGCTGCGCCTCGTCGCGGCTGAGGTTCTTGCCCGGCACGGCGGTACTCCTTTGTCCGGCTCGCACGGTGGTGCGCCTGTGGGTGGTGCGGTCTCGCGCGGGGTGTGCCGCGCGCGCGGGGTCATCCTTTCACGCCGCTCGCCGTCAGTACCATTGCACAGGCCGCCGCGTTCGCGCCGGAATCAGCGGCCCCGGGCGGGTGTTGGCGTTCCGGGGGTGGAACTCCTCCCTGCCCAGGATCGCCTCACGAAGGACACCACCAGTGACGACTGCCACTGAGCGCAAGACCGCCGACTTCTGGTTCGACCCGGCCTGCCCGTGGGCGTGGATGACCTCCCGCTGGATGGTCGAGGTCGAGCAGCTGCGTCCGGTCGACGTGCGCTGGCACGTGATGAGCCTGTCGGTGCTCAACGAGCACCGGGACCTCCCGGAGAGCTACCGGGAGCTGCTGGACAACGCCTGGAGCGCGGTGCGGGTCTGCATCGCCGCCGCGGAGCGGCACGGGCCGCAGGTGCTCGGCCGGCTCTACACCGAGCTGGGCGTGCGCTTCCACAACCAGGGCCTGCCGCAGAACCGGGAGACCATCGAGGCCGCCCTGGTGGCCGCGGGCCTGCCGGCGGAGCTGGCCGACGCGGGCGGCACGGACGCCTACGACGACGCCCTGCGCGCCTCGCACAAGGAGGGCATCACCCTGGTCGGCGAGGACGTCGGCACCCCGGTGATCGCGGTCGAGGGCGCGGACGGCGAGCGGGTGGCCTTCTTCGGCCCGGTGGTCACCCCCGCCCCGAAGGGCGAGGCCGCGGCCCGGCTGTGGGACGGCACCCTGCTGGTGGCCTCCACCCCGGGCTTCTACGAGATCAAGCGCACCCGCACGGCCGGCCCGTCCTTCGAGTGAGCCGTACGTAGTTCCCCGGAAACGCGGCAGGGCCCGGTACCGATCGGTACCGGGCCCTGGGGCGTGTCCTGCCGATCCTTGCCGGGTGCGCGGCGAAATCCACAGGACACGCCCTCGCCATGCATGGGGACGGGAAGGTCAGCGCAGGGCGGCGGCGTCCCGGCGCTGCTTGAGCAGCCCGGCGACGGTGAGCAGCGCGACCAGCACGCCGGCCGCGTACAGCTGGTCGCGGTTGCCCTCGGTGGTGGTCATCAGGGCGAGGATGGCGGCCACGGCGGCCATCGCGACCCAGGTGAGGTACGGGTAGCCCCACATCTTCACGGTGAGCAGCTCGGGCGCCTCGCGCTCCAGCCGGCGGCGCATCCGCAGCTGGACGACGCAGATGAACAGCCAGACCACCAGGATCGCCACGCCGGTGGTGTTCATCAGCCAGGTGAACACGGTGTCCGGCCAGAACTTGGCCGCCAGCACGGCGCCGAAGCCGAACAGGCAGGAGATCAGCACGGCTCTGCGCGGCACCCCGCCGCTGACCTTGGCCAGCGACTTGGGGCCCTGGCCGCGGCCGACCAGCGAGTACGCCATCCGGGAGGCGCCGTAGATGTTGGCGTTCATCGCGGACAGCAGCGCGACCAGCACCACCACCTGCATGATCGTTCCGGCGGCGGGCACCCCGAGGTGGCTCAGCACGGTGACGTACGGGCCGTCGGCGACGACCTTCGGGTCCTTCCAGGAGACCAGGGTGACCACCAGGGCCATCGAGCCGATGTAGAAGATCGCGATCCGCCACACCGCGGTGCGCACGGCGTTGGCGACGTTCTTCTTGGGGTCGTCGGACTCGGCGGCGGCGATGGTGACGGTCTCCAGGCCGCCGTACGCGAAGACCGAGGCGAGCAGGCCGATGATCAGTCCGTCGACGCCGTTGGGCAGGAAGCCGCCCTGGCCGGTGAGGTTCGCCGTGCCGGGGGCGCCGGGGCCGATCACCCCGGCGATGCCGAGCCCGCCGAGGACCAGGAAGGCGATGATCGCGGCGACCTTGATCGCGGCGAACCAGAACTCGAACTCGCCGAAGTTCTTCACCGCGGTGAGGTTGCTGGCGCAGAAGAAGGCCATGAACAGGCCGACCCAGACCCAGGCGGAGACGCCGGGGATCCAGCCGTTGACGATCTTCCCGGCGGCGGTGGCCTCGGCGGCGACGCCGCAGCAGAGCATCACCCAGTACATCCAGCCGGCCGTGATCCCGGCCCAGGGGCCGATCTCCTTCTCGGCGTGCACCGAGAACGAGCCGGAGGCGGGGCGGGCGGCGGACATCTCGCCGAGCATTCTCATGATCAGCATGACCAGGAGGCCGGAGAGCACGAACGCCAGGATGATCGCCGGGCCGGCGGCCGCGATGCCGGCGCCGGAGCCGACGAAGAGGCCGGCGCCGATCACGCCGCCGAGGGCGATCATGGACAGGTGGCGCTGCTTCAGGCCGTGCGAGAGCTGCTGACCACCCGACGCCGGGCCTGCGGCCGGCTGGGTGCCGGTGGGGGTCCCGGTCGCCGTCGGGGCGGAAGTGGGGGCCATAGGGGTGGTTCCAGACTGTGCGGTATGCGACATGAGCTGTCCAATATCCGGCGGCACCCCTGTCCATGCCAAGAATGTTCGATTCGGGCCCACCATGCGGACCCTGCCGAAACCTACTGTGATCATGCTGTGACCAGGAGTTGTTCCGGTCCGGTTCCGACAATGCCCGAGGGCGGGGGTTTGTCCGAAACCGTGCCGTTCGCCCAGTGGATCACCGCGTAGGTTCACAGGTGTTCACTCACCTGGACTCTCACGGAGGAGCCCCGATGGCCACTGCCACCACCCCGATACCGCGCCGCACCGTCCTCGCCGACCTGCTGCCCGCCGCCTCCACCCGCCTCGGCGCCCAGGCCCGCGACCTGGCCCTGGTGGCCGGCGGCGCCGCGCTGACCGGCCTGGCCGCCCAGCTGTCGGTGAACGTCCCCGGCTCGCCGGTGCCCGTCACCGGCCAGACCTTCGCCGCCCTGCTGGTCGGCACCGCGCTCGGCGCCCGCCGCGGCGTCGCCTCGATGGTGCTCTACCTGCTGGCCGGCATGGCGGGCCTGCCCTGGTTCGCCGAGGGCACCTCGGGCTGGGCGACGGCCTCCTTCGGCTACGTGATCGGCTTCGTCCTCGCCGCCGCCGTGACCGGCGCGCTGGCCCGCCGCGGCGCCGACCGCACCCCGGTCAACACCGCCGTCACCATGGTCCTCGGCAGCCTCGCCATCTACGCGGTCGGCGTCCCGTACCTCGCCCTGTCGCTGCACGTGCCGCTCGCCCGCGCCGCCGAGCTCGGCCTCTACCCGTACCTGGTCGGCGACGCCGTCAAGGCCGCCTTCGCCGCCGGCGCCCTGCCGCTGGCCTGGAAGCTGCTCGGCCGGCGCTGATCCGCCCGGCGGCCCGCGTCGCCCGGCCGCCCCGCGCCGCCGTCCCACCCCGCCGCCCCACCCGGTCGGCGCCCCCGTTGTCGGGCCCGGGCGCACGCGCATGCCACACTCATGGCATGCGCGTGTACCTGGGCTCAGACCATGCCGGATACGAACTGAAGAACCACCTCGTGGAGTGGCTCAAGGGGGCCGGCCACGAGCCGGTCGACTGCGGGCCGCACATCTACGACGCCGAGGACGACTACCCGCCGTTCTGCCTGCGTGCCGCCGAGCGCACCGCCGCCGACGAGGACGCCCTGGGCATCGTGATCGGCGGCTCGGGCAACGGCGAGGCGATCGCCGCCAACAAGGTCAAGGGCGTCCGGGCCGCGCTGGCCTGGAGCGTGCAGACCGCCGAGCTCGGCCGTCAGCACAACAACGCCAACGTGATCTCCATCGGCGGCCGCATGCACACCCAGGAGGAGGCCACCGAGTTCGTCGAGGTCTTCCTCAAGACCCCGTACAGCGGCGAGCCCCGGCACACCCGCCGGATCGAGATGCTGAGCGAGTACGAGACCACCGGCGAGCTCCCGCCGATCCCGGCCCACCACCCGCAGGGCTGATCCCGCCACCCACCCTCCCCGACGGCCGGCCGCACGCTCCCGTGCGACCGGCCGTCGCCGTGTCCGGACGCCCCCGGACGCCCCGGGACGGCCCCGGACCTCGCCCGACGGGCCCGCGGCGGCCCGCTCCGCCTGTGGGATCGGCCACAGGCACCGGCGCTCGGACACCCCCGTACGCGGGGCGCGCACGCCGCCCGCACGGTTCCGTACGCCCAACCGGCGTACGCCTCCTGACGGCACGCCCGCAACCCCGCCGATCGGCCGAAACCCGCCGGGCGCCCCGCGCTCCGGCGCCCGCGCCCGCCCCCGGCCCGTCGACGCCGGGCCGTGCCCGTGGATAGGGTCGGACCCCATGGCTGGCAGAGCGCCGGGCACACCGCCCCAGACGACTGCGACGAGGCCCGGCGCCGCCACGGCGTCCGAGTCCGTGACGGCCCGGTTGCGCAAGAGGGTCCGCCGGGTCCGCCGAAGGCTGCGCACAGCCGGTGTGGACTACTTCCGCGGCGGCGCCGCCGACTGGCCGGTGCTCTGCGCGCTCGCCCTGCTCGTCCCGCTGCTGATCCTGCTCAACATCTGGATGCCCGACTGGGCCCCGCCCACCTCCCTGGTCCTGCCGATCCTGGCCGGCGCCCTGCTGCTGCGCCCCGGCAGCCTGGTGGTGCTCTACGCGCTGGCCGCGCTCGGCCTCTCCTCCGAGTCCGTGATCCACACCGGCCAGCGGGTCGCCAGCGACAACCCCGAGGCGTACATCTACGGCGTGACCCCGGGCGCGGCCCTGGTGGTCGGCGCCGCCGGGGTGGGCGGCCTGCTGCTCGCCCAGTTCCGGGCCCGGGTCGGCGTGCCCTGGTGGGGCGGCTCCACCATGCTGTTCGACCTGCGCGAGCGGCTGCGGGTGCAGAGCCGGGTGCCCGAGCTGCCGGAGGGCTGGCACGCGGACATGGCGCTGCGCCCGGCCGGCGGCCAGTCCTTCTCCGGGGACTTCGTGGTCGCCGCCCGCACCGGCCCCGGCCAGCGGCTGCTGGAGGTGGTCCTCGCGGACGTCTCCGGCAAGGGCATGGACGCAGGCTCCCGCGCGCTGCTGCTCTCCGGCGCCTTCGGCGGCCTGGTCGGCTCGCTGCCCGCGCACGACTTCCTGCCCGCCGCCAACGGCTACCTGCTGCGCCAGTCCTGGGAGGAGGGCTTCGCCACCGCCGTCCACCTGGTGCTGGACCTGGACACCGGGGAGTACGAGCTGCTCTCGGCCGGGCACCTGCCGGGCATGCAGCGGCTGGCCGGGGAGGGGCGCTGGGAGGTCAAGCAGGCCGAGGGCCCGCTGCTCGGGATCTACGACGGCGCCAAGTTCGAGGGCGTGCGCGGCCGGCTGAACCGGGGCGACGTGCTGATGCTGTGCACCGACGGCATGGTCGAGGCCCCGGGCCGGGACCTCGGGGAGGGCATGGACCGGCTGATGGGGGAGGCGGACCGGCTGGTGCCCGGCGGCGGACCCGGGACGGGTACGGGCACCGCGGCGGCGCTGATCGAGACGGTCGCCCGGGACATCAACGACGACCGCGCCGTGCTGCTGCTCTGGCGCGACTGACGGCGCCATCGGGGCACATGCCAAGGGCAGCCGCCGCTGTCAAGCCCGGCAGCTGATCTTCGGCCAATTCGCAGGCCCCGTCGACGGAGCGGACCAGCGGCTTCCGTTCCCCGCCCCCGGCCGTTTTCCGGCCGCTCAGCACGGCCCCGCCGACGATTCGTCAGGACGGCTCCGCTATCGTCCCGGTCGGCGGAAACTCGTCTCGCATCGCAGGATATCGGCGTTGGGCTGACTTTCAGACCTTTACGCAATCGGCACGGTCGACCACACTGAGTCCGGGCGGGACTGTTCAGGATTCGGGGGATTGGGGGCGTCACGTGCGGCACGACAGACAGCGGTCGACTGCGGGCTCCCTCGCCGGCGCTGCGCCGGACGGTCCGCGATTCCGCCTCGGGACCGTCGGACAGGCCGGGGTCCGGCTTTCGCAGGTGCCGCCGGGCGGCGGCACCCCGCTATGAAAACGAGGAAGTGAGTCCGGGTGGCACTCTCCG
Source organism: Kitasatospora sp. NPDC057738 (assembly GCF_042798815.1). Classification (NCBI taxonomy): domain Bacteria; kingdom Bacillati; phylum Actinomycetota; class Actinomycetes; order Kitasatosporales; family Streptomycetaceae; genus Kitasatospora; species Kitasatospora sp. NPDC057738. The sequence goes on from NZ_JBHVJT010000051.1 coordinate 8,729, forward strand.
TCTCCGCACTGGTCCTGTTCGCGATCCTGTGCATCATCTTCATCCGCAACAAGCAGATGAAGATCCCGCACGCGATCGTCGCCGCCCTGTTCGGCTTCATGCTCCACGAGACCACGGTCGCCGGTTCCATCAACTCCCTGCTGGCCAACCTCGCGCACAGCATCTCCGGCATCACCGGCGGCTGACCCGGCCGGGCCGTCCGCACCCTCGCCCAGGGGTCACCGGTCGGCCCGTCTGGCCTCCCGCCAGCGAGCGAACAGTCCCCGGGGGCGCGCCGCCGCCGGGGCCGGGGCACGCATCGGCGCGGGTGCCACCGCACCCGCCGGCGTGTGCTGCCCCGATGCCGTCGGTTCGGCCGTCAGCAGCACGAACAGCCGTGCCCAGCACAGCCGTTCGCCCCGCGGCCAGTCCAGCGCGCGCAGCGCCGCCGACGCCGCCTCCGACACCTCGCCGCCCACCCGGACCTCGGCGACGTCGTCCCCCGCCTTCCCGCCCAGGAAGAGCTTGACGCCCACCGGCCCGGGCCCGGTCAACCCGGCGCGCAGCGCGGGCGCCAGCGCCGGCAGCACCCGGTGCTCGGCGAGCCAGCCCGCCAGGTGCTCGTTGCCGAAGCCGAACACCGCGGCCGGCCCCTGCACCGCGTGCCAGCCCGGGAGTCCGGGCAGGGCCGGGCGGTCGGCGCGGATCCCGCGGCCCCCCGCGACCTCGACCAGCACCGGGGCGGTGGTGGTCGCCCACATCTTCACCGCGTTGGCGAGCTTCTCCTCCTCGGTCTTGCCGAGGCCTGCCGCGCAGTCCCACACCACCGGGGCGTCCGCCCGGCCCAGGTGGAGCACGAAGCCGAGGTCCACGTGCCCGGCGCCGTCGTCCCCGGGGTGCTCGCGCACCGCCACCGCGGTGGTGCCGGGGCCGCGGACCACCTCGCCGTCCGGGCGGAACACCTGGCCCAGTCGCGCCATCTCCCGGACCACACAGCGCTGAATGACGGCCAGTCGCTCCTGCGGATGCACCGGGACTCCTCCACCTCGGGAGCGCGGCGGCTGAGCTCGCGCTCGAACTGCGCTCGAACGCCGCCGAGGCTATCGGCCCGACAGCCCGCCGGGAAACCATGCGGACCCCGCGGTCCTCCGGTCGCGGAATTGTCCTGGATGCCCCACTTTGGGCAGCGGAACCTGAAGGCCGTCCGCCCGGAGGACCCGCATGCCCCGCACCACCGCCCCGCCCCCGCCCGTCCTCCTCGCCCCCGGGCCGCCGCCGTTCGGCCCGGCCGGCCCCGGGCTGGTCGCCGAGATCGAGGCCTACCTCGCCTCGCTGCCCGCCCCCGCGCGCACCCCGGTGCCGTACGTCTGCCCCCACGGCAGCGTCCTGCGGCCCTGGCAGGCCGGCCACCCCGAGCCCCGGGCCACCCTGCTCGACCGGGCGCTGGGCCGGCCCGCGCGGCCCGTGCCGGTCGGCGCGGCCGACCACCTCCGGCTCGCCTCCCGCTACATCGGGGCGCACGGCTGGCTCCAGGGCGCGATGTGGGACGCGGCCGGCCGGGTCTGCCTGCTCGGCGCGCAGGCCGCCGTCCTGGCACACGGCTACGGCACCCCGGACACCGTGCGCACCGCCCGGGTCCAGCTGATGGAGGTGCTGCGCGCCACCGGCCGCCCGGCGCGCTCCCCGGACGAGTACAACGACCGCCCGACCACCCGGGAGGGCGACGTCCACCAGCTGCTGGACCGGGCCGCCGCCCGGGCCGCACGGCTCGGACTCTGAGGCGGAAGGGGCCGCGGCGGCCCGGGGAACGCCGACGGCCCCGGTGCGCTGGGCGCACCGGGGCCGGATCGGAGAGCGGGCGACGAGAATCGAACTCGCGTGACTAGTTTGGAAGACTAGGGCTCTACCATTGAGCTACGCCCGCACGACGCTCCCAGCCGTCACCGGCCGGAAGTCCGGGGGACAGCGTACCTGGTCCGGCCGCCCGAGCGCACGCCCCCTCGCCCAGCGCCCTGCGTGCACCCCCTCGCGCCCGCGCGGTATATGTCGCGGTCGCGCCCGCGCGGAACAACTCGGCGAGCCGTGCAGGCCCGGCGTGTACGCTTCCTCTCGGCACCACGGGGTGTGGCGCAGTTTGGTAGCGCGTCCGCTTTGGGAGCGGAAGGCCGTCGGTTCGAATCCGGTCACCCCGACAGTGCGGCAGGGTCTCGCCCGACGGGGGCGGGGCCCTGTTCTGTGTGGGAGCTCCCCGGCGGCGGTACGGTGGCGCCTGGCGTCCGCCTTTCGTGGTACCGGTAGGATGGGGCGCTGGCGGTAGTCCCTGTGGCGTCCACCCAGGTCAACCGCACGAGGGCGAGGAGTCAAGCTCACCGTCCACCCCACGGGAGATGCAGCTCCAACCGCCCATCGCCCGTCTCGTCCGACCCCCCTTCCGGCTCCGGCCGGGCGATGGGGACGGGCGGAGACAACCTGACCGCAAGCCCCTAGGAGACCTAACCGTGAAGAGCGCCGTCGAGACTCTGAACCCGACCCGGGTTCGACTCACCGTCGAGGTGCCCTTCGAGGAGCTCAAGCCCAGCCTCGACGCGGCGTACAAGAAGATCAACCAGCAGGTCTCGGTCCCGGGCTTCCGCAAGGGCAAGATCCCGAACCGGGTCATCGACCAGCGCTTCGGCCGTGGTGCCGTGCTGGAAGAGGCCGTCAACGACGCCCTGCCGCGCTTCTACACGCAGGCCGTCGACGAGGGCAAGATCGAGGTCCTCGGACAGCCCGACATCACCAACATCGAGGGTGTCGAGAAGATCGCCGATGGCGGCGACCTGAAGTTCACCGCCGAGGTCGACGTCCGTCCGGAGGTCACCCTGCCGGAGTTCTCCTCCATCGAGGTGACCGTCGACCCGATCGTCGTCTCCGACGAGGACATCGAGAAGTCGCTGGAGCAGCTGCGCGAGCGCTTCTCCTCGGTCAAGGACGTCGAGCGCGCCGCCGCCGAGGGCGACATCGTGGTCGTGGACCTGGTCGCCAAGGTCGACGGCGAGGTGCCGGACGACGGCACCGCCAACGGCGTCAGCTACGAGATCGGCTCGGGCCGCCTCATCGACGGCATCGACGAGGCCGTCGTCGGCCTGTCGGCCGGCGAGGAGAAGACCTTCGAGACCGAGCTCAAGGGTGGCACCCAGGCGGGCAAGACCTCCGAGGTCACCGTCACCGTCACCGCCGTCCAGGAGAAGGAGCTGCCCGAGCTGGACGACGAGTTCGCCCAGCTGGCCAGCGAGTTCGACACCCTGGAGGACCTGCGCGCCGACTCCCGCAAGCGCCTGGAGCGCATGAAGGAGTACGACCAGGCCACCCAGGCCCAGGAGAAGGTCCTGGACGCGCTGCTCGCCCTGGTTGAGATCGAGTACCCCGAGAAGCTCCTCAAGGACGAGGTCGAGACCCGCAAGCACAACGTGGAGCACCACCAGCTCCAGCCGATGGGCCTCTCCCTCGACGCCTACCTGGAGACCCAGGGCAAGACCGCCGAGGAGTGGGACGCGGAGATCGAGGAGCAGGCGAAGAAGGGCATCAAGACCCAGTTCGTCCTGGACCAGATCGTCGCCGACGAGGAGCTGGGTGTTAACCAGGAGGAGCTGACCGAGCACCTCATCCGCCGCGCCGCCGGCTCCGGCCTCACCCCGGACCAGTTCGCCCAGCAGGTCGTCCAGGGCGGCCAGGTTCCGCTGCTGGTCGGCGAGGTCGCCCGCGGCAAGGCGCTGGCCACCGTGGTCGAGGCCGCCAAGGTCGTCGACACCGAGGGCAACGAGATCAACTTCGACGACGAGGACGAGACGGCCGAGACCGTCGAGGCCGCCGCCGAGGAGACCTCCGCCGAGGAGAAGACCGAGGCCTGAGCGCCCCGGTAGCCCCTCCAGGCTGCAGCGGGCCCGGACGCCGGACGGTGTCCGGGCCCGCTGTCGTCCCCGCCCGCGACCACCGCGACCCTGCGCTCACAGCGAACAGTTCTGCGTGAGGGATTCTGCGGCCCGGCCTGCGCGTTAGGGTCCTTGGACAGCACCAATCACGACGTGATACCCGGAAGCTGTGCGACATCGTGACGGCCGTGGAGCGACCGTCCAAACCGACTGAGCAGGTGGCTAAGTGACGTTCCCGCAGATGCAGATGCCTGGCCCGATGGCGCCGCACGCCGCCGCTGGTGACGTGCTCGGCGGCCTTGGCGACCAGGTCTACAACCGGCTGCTCAACGAGCGGATCATCTTCCTCGGCCAGGCGGTCGACGACGACATCGCCAACAAGATCACCGCGCAGCTGCTGCTGCTGGCCGCGGACCCGGACAAGGACATCTTCCTCTACATCAACTCCCCGGGCGGCTCGATCTCGGCCGGCATGGCGATCTACGACACCATGCAGTACATCAAGAACGACGTCGTCACCATCGCGATGGGCATGGCGGCCTCGATGGGCCAGTTCCTGCTCACCGCGGGTGCCCCGGGCAAGCGCTTCTCGCTGCCGAACTCGACCATCCTGATGCACCAGCCCTCCGCGGGCCTCGGCGGTTCCGCCACCGACATCCGCATCCAGGCCGAGCAGCTGCTCCGCACCAAGAAGCGGATGTCCGAGCTGATCGCCCACCACAGCGGCCAGTCCTTCGAGCAGATCACCGCCGACTCCGACCGCGACCGCTGGTTCACCCCGGAGGAGGCCCTGGAGTACGGCCTCATCGACGCGATCATGCACAGCGCCGCGGACGTCCCCGGCGGCGGCGGCACGGGCGCTGCCTGAGCCTCGGCCCGGCCCGCGAGACCACAGCCCCAACGCCCCGGAGGACAAGGACCCCATGAACATCCCCAGCCTGTCGGCCGCCAAGGCCCGCGTCGAGGACATGCGCGCCGAGGGCCGCTACATCGTCCCGCGCTTCGTCGAGCGCACCACGCAGGGCATCCGCGAGTACGACCCGTACGCCAAGCTGTTCGAGGAGCGCATCATCTTCCTCGGCTCGCAGGTCGACGACGTCTCGGCGAACGACATCATGGCGCAGCTGCTGTGCCTGGAGTCGATGGACCCGGACCGCGAGATCCAGATGTACATCAACTCGCCCGGCGGCTCGTTCACGGCCCTGACGGCCATCTACGACACCATGCAGTACGTGAAGCCGGACATCACCACGGTCTGCATGGGCCAGGCGGCCTCCGCCGCGGCCGTGCTGCTCGCCGCCGGCACCCCCGGCAAGCGGATGGCGCTGCCGAACGCCCGCATCCTGATCCACCAGCCGTACACCGAGACCGGCCGCGGCCAGGTGTCCGACCTGGAGATCCAGGCCAAGGAGATCTTCCGGATGCGCGAGCAACTGGAGGAGATGCTCTCCAAGCACTCCAACCGGACGGCGGAGCAGGTGCGCGACGACATCGAGCGCGACAAGATCCTGACCGCCGAGGAGGCCGCCGAGTACGGCCTGATCGACCAGATCATCTCCACCCGCAAGACCTCGCTGACCTCCTGAGGTCGGCGCCCTCCCGGCCCGCCCCCGGGTCGGAGGGGCCGTCGGGGGGGGGGGGGGGGGGACGGGGGGGGAGCCCCCCACACCCACCCAAGGGGCACAACAAAGCAACCCCTGTGCCTTCCACCTCCCCCCCACCCCAAAAGACAACGC
>NZ_JBHVJT010000051.1:14364-16072 GCF_042798815.1 Kitasatospora sp. NPDC057738
ATACTAGCATGGCACTAGGCGTGCCACCAACTTCTCCCCTGGCGGGGGGGGGGGGATCGTGTTGGGGGGGGGGCCGCCCTTCGTGCGCACCCGGGTGCGCACCCCGCCCCGGCCCATCGGCGGGCCCGCGCGACGGCATCTGTTCGGTATCAATTCGCCCAGGGCGTAGGGCAGACCTGGCGAAGAGGCCGGAATCACGGGCCCGGCAGAGTACCGTCGGATAGCGAGACCGAGCGCCGTCGGCGTTGACGGTCCACAGCACCAGGCCCCGGAACCCTGCGGGGCCCCTGGCGAAGGGGAAGCACCTCGTGGCACGCATCGGAGACGGTGGCGACCTGCTCAAGTGCTCGTTCTGCGGCAAGTCGCAGAAGCAGGTGAAGAAGCTGATCGCCGGCCCAGGCGTGTACATCTGCGACGAGTGCATCGACCTGTGCAACGAGATCATCGAGGAGGAACTCGCCGAGACCTCCGAGGTGCGCTTCGAGGAGCTCCCGAAGCCGCGCGAGATCTACGAGTTCCTGGACCAGTACGTGGTCGGCCAGGACCTCGCCAAGAAGGCGCTGTCGGTCGCCGTCTACAACCACTACAAGCGGGTCCAGGCCGGTGAGGCGGGCCGCAGCGGCGGCAACGGCCGCGAGGACGCCATCGAGCTGGCCAAGTCGAACATCCTGCTGCTGGGCCCCACCGGCTCCGGCAAGACGCTGCTGGCGCAGACCCTGGCCCGGATGCTCAACGTGCCGTTCGCCATCGCGGACGCCACCGCGCTGACCGAGGCCGGCTACGTCGGCGAGGACGTCGAGAACATCCTGCTCAAGCTGATCCAGGCGGCCGACTACGACGTCAAGAAGGCCGAGACCGGGATCATCTACATCGACGAGATCGACAAGGTCGCGCGCAAGAGCGAGAACCCGTCGATCACCCGGGACGTCTCCGGCGAGGGCGTGCAGCAGGCCCTGCTGAAGATCCTGGAGGGCACCACGGCCTCGGTGCCGCCGCAGGGCGGGCGCAAGCACCCGCACCAGGAGTTCATCCAGATCGACACCACCAACGTGCTGTTCATCGTCGGCGGCGCGTTCGCCGGCCTGGAGCGGATCATCGAGGGCCGCGCGGGTGCCAAGGGCATCGGCTTCGGCGCCAACATCCGCTCGAAGCGGGAGTCGGACGCCAGCGACCACTTCCGCCAGGTGATGCCCGAGGACCTGGTGAAGTTCGGCATGATCCCCGAGTTCATCGGCCGTCTCCCGGTGATCACCAGCGTGCACAACCTGGACCGCGAGGCGCTGCTCCAGATCCTCACCGAGCCGCGCAACGCGCTGGTCAAGCAGTACCGCAAGCTGTTCGAACTGGACGGCGTGGAGCTGGAGTTCTCCCGGGACGCGCTTGAGGCGATCGCCGACCAGGCGATCCTGCGCGGCACCGGCGCGCGCGGGCTGCGGGCCATCATGGAGGAGGTGCTGATGTCCGTGATGTACGAGGTCCCCTCGCGCCAGGACGTCGCCCGCGTGGTGGTCACCGGCGACGTGGTCTCCAAGCACGCCATCCCCACCCTGGTGCCGCGCGACATGATCAAGCGCGAGCGCCGGGAGAAGAGCGCCTGACCCGAGGCCTCCGCGACACGGGAGGGGGAACGGAACCAAACCAACGCGGGGGCCCCCCCCCCTTCCCCCCACCCTCCCCCCTTCCCTCCCCCCTCTCTCCCACCCTCCCC
>NZ_JBHVJT010000051.1:16082-62764 GCF_042798815.1 Kitasatospora sp. NPDC057738
AGAAGGCCTCCCCCCCCAGTACCCCAGCAACATGGGAGGGCCCCCGCACGGGCTCGGGTGCGGGCCCCCTCCCGTGTCACGCGCGCGCTACTTGGCGACCTTCATGGCGTCGCGGATCGCCCGGGTCTTCTCCGCGGCCTGGTCCGGGGTGACGCCCTGGCCGCTGTCGCCGCCGGTGCTGCCCAGGCTCATCTTCGTGAAGGTGACCCGGCCGTAGGTGGACTTGTCCGCCCACACGCAGACCGTCGGCCCGGCCTTGCCGGCGATCACGCTGATCACGCCGCAGCTGAGCTTGCCGGCGGAGGCGTGGCTGTCCTTCGCGGGGTAGTCGGTCATCGGCGTGGTCCAGCTGACCCCGCCGCCGTCCTTCTTCGAGTCCGCGATGATCTGGTCCGGGTCGTTGAGGTCGCCGTAGATCCCGATCACCGAGAGCGAGTCCACGTTCTTGACGTCGGTGCCCTTGCCGTAGCTGGCCACCACCGCGTGCAGGTCCTTGCCGACCTTGGAGACCTCGGGCTTGCTCATGTCGGCGGCCTCCTCCTTCGCCGACTTCTGGACGTAGCCGTCCAGCAGCGTCTGCGGGGCGGTGAGCTTGTACTGGCCGCCCGCGTCCTTGCCGCCGAGGAACGACCAGGCGGCGTAGCCGCCGCCGCCCAGCACCAGCGCGCCGACCACCAGCCCGATCACCAGGCCGCCCTTGCCCTTGGGCTGCTGGGGCGGCGGGTAGCCCGGCTGGCCGTACGGCGCCTGCGGCGGCGCGCCGTACGGCTGCGGGGGTGCGCCGTAGGGCTGCTGCGGCGGCTGCCCGTACTGGGGCTGGCCGTACGGGGGCTGGGGTGCGCCGTAGGGCTGCTGCTGGGGCTGGCCGTACTGCGGCGGCTGCCCCCCGTACTGCGGCGGCTGGCCGCCGTAGGGCTGCGGCTGTCCCTGCGGGTACTGCTGTCCCTGGCCGTACATCTGCGTTCGTGCTCCCCCGCCGCACCCGCGGCCTGTCGTGGTGTCCAGTCGTTCCGTGCCCGTCCGGTCCGCCGGACGAGTGCCCGGGCACGCTACCGCACGGTGGCGGACCGGGGCCCGCCCGGGCGCGGCGGGTCCGGGCACCGAAAGCGGTTCGTGACCCTCCCCCCGGTTACGTAAACTGTGCGTCGTGACCGACACGACGAACCAGCGCCCCGTGAGCACCTTTGCCGGGGACGAAGCAGCGACCCTCCCGACGACCTACACCCCCGCGGACGTAGAGGGCGAGCTGTACGAGCGCTGGGTGGAGCGTGGCTACTTCACCGCGGACGCGAAGAGTGACAAGCCCGCCTACACCATCGTCATCCCGCCGCCGAACGTCACCGGCGCCCTGCACCTGGGCCACGCCTTCCAGCACACGCTGATGGACGCGCTGACCCGCCGCAAGCGCATGCAGGGCTACGAGACGCTCTGGCTGCCGGGCATGGACCACGCCGGCATCGCCACCCAGAACAAGGTCGAGCAGCAGCTCGCCGAGTCCGGCCTCTCCCGCCACGACCTGGGCCGGGAGGCCTTCGTCGAGAAGGTCTGGGAGTGGAAGAAGAGCTACGGCGGCCGCATCCTCGGCCAGATGCGCCGCCTCGGCGACGGCGTGGACTGGTCGCGCGAGCGCTTCACCATGGACGAGGGCCTGTCCCAGTCCGTCCAGACCATCTTCAAGCGGCTCTTCGACGACGGCCTGATCTACCGCGCCGAGCGCATCATCAACTGGTGCCCGCGCTGCCTCACCGCGCTGTCCGACATCGAGGTGGAGCACGAGGACACGCCGGGCGAGCTGGTCTCGATCCGCTACGGCGAGGGCGAGGACTCGATCGTCGTCGCCACCACCCGGGCCGAGACGATGCTGGGCGACACCGCGGTGGCCGTCCACCCCGAGGACGAGCGCTACCGGCACCTGGTCGGCCGGACCATCAAGCTGCCGCTGACCGACCGTGAGATCCCGGTCGTCGCGGACGAGCACGTCGACCCGGAGTTCGGCACCGGCGCCGTCAAGGTGACGCCCGCGCACGACCCGAACGACTTCGCCATCGGCCAGCGCCACGGCCTGCCCAACCTGACGGTCATGGACGATCGCGGTGCGATCACCGTGCACGGCCCCTTCCTCGGCATGGACCGGCTGGAGGCCCGCTCGGCCGTCGTCGGCGCGCTGCGCGAGCAGGGCCGGATCGTCGCCGAGAAGCGCCCGTACATGCACGCCGTGGGCCACTGCTCGCGCTGCCACACCGTGGTCGAGCCGCGGCTGTCGCTGCAGTGGTGGGTCAAGGTCGAGCCGCTGGCCAAGGCCGCCGGCGACGCCGTCCGCGACGGCAAGGTGGAGATCCACCCGAAGGAGCTGGAGCGCCGCTACTTCGACTGGGTCGACAACATGTACGACTGGTGCATCTCGCGCCAGCTCTGGTGGGGCCACCGGATCCCGGTCTGGTACGGCCCCGAGGGCGAGGTCGTCTGCGTCGGTCCGGACGAGCAGCCGCCGACCGGCGAGGGCTGGGTCCAGGACCCGGACGTCCTGGACACCTGGTTCTCCTCCGGCCTGTGGCCGTTCTCCACGCTCGGCTGGCCGGAGCGGACCGCGGACCTGGAGAAGTTCTACCCGACCGACGTCCTGGTGACGGGCCACGACATCATCTTCTTCTGGGTCGCCCGGATGATGATGTTCGGCCTGTACGCGATGGACGGCGAGGCGCCGTTCAAGACCGTCGCCCTGACCGGTCTGGTGCGCGACGAGTTCGGCAAGAAGATGTCGAAGTCCTCCGGCACGGCCGTGGACCCGCTGGACTGGATGGACGCCTACGGCGCCGACGCCGTCCGCTTCACCCTGGCCGGCGGCGCCAACCCGGGCGCCGACGTGCCGATCGGCGAGGACTGGGTCAAGGGCTCGCGCAACTTCTGCAACAAGATCTGGAACGCGACCCGCTTCGCGCTGATGAACGGCGCCACCACCGAGGGCGCGCTGCCCGCGCCCGAGGACATGACCGCGGTCGACCGCTGGATCCTGTCGCGGCTGAACGCCACCGTCGCCAAGGTGGACGCGCTGTACGACGACTTCCAGTTCGCCAAGGCGACGGACGCGCTGTACCACTTCGCCTGGGACGAGGTCTTCGACTGGTACGTCGAGCTCTCCAAGACCACCCTGGCCAAGGGCGGCCCGCAGGCGGACGCCTCGCGCCGGGTGCTCGGCGAGGTCCTGGACGTCACGCTGCGGCTGCTGCACCCGGTCGTCCCGTTCGTCACCGAGGCGCTGTGGACGACGCTCACCGGCGCCGAGTCGCTGGTCGTGGCCGCGTGGCCGAAGGACAGCGGCTACCGTGACGCGGCCGCCGAGTCGGAGATCGCCACCCTCCAACAGGTGGTCACCGAGGTCCGCCGGTTCCGTTCGGACCAGGGCCTCCAGCCCGCGCAGCGCGTCCCGGCCCAGCTGGAGCTGGCGGGCACCGTGCTGTCCGTCCACGAGGACGCGATCCGCTCGCTGCTGCGGCTGACCGTTCCCGAGGAGGGCTTCGCGGCCACCGCCTCGCTGCCGGTCGCCGGTGCCACCGTCGCGCTGGACCTCTCCGGCACCATCGACGTCGCGGCCGAGCGCAAGCGCCTGGCCAAGGACCTCGCGGCCGCCGAGAAGGAGAAGGCCCAGACCACCGCCAAGCTCGGCAACGAGGCGTTCCTCGCCAAGGCGCCGGACGAGGTGGTCGCCAAGATCCGGGGCCGTCAGGAGGCCGCCGAGGCCGACATCGCCCGGATCACCGCCCAGCTCGCGGCGCTGCCGCAGGGCTGAGCCCGGACCGGTCCCCGAGGGGCCGCACACCGCGACACGCGGGGTGCGGCCCCTCGGGCGTTTTTCCGGTGTTCGCTTCCGGAACGGCTACCCGGGTGCTTTCACTACACCAAATAGCCCAGAAACATTGCTCCCTTCCGGCGAATTATCATCCTGCGACCGGGTGAGGTCCTATTCCGAGCGAATTGATTCCGGTCTTGCCCGCGCGGGTTCGCGGAAGTTTGCAGGTCCGCTGTGTACCGTGTGCACGGAGTTTCCGAATGGGCGTTTCCGCTGAGCGTTCCTGCTGAGCGACGGACGGGAGGGCATGGCGTGGTGGTGACCGAGGAGTTGGCCGACGAACTGCCTCTGGAGGCGGTCGAGGAGGCCAAGGCCAGGGCGGCGACCCTGCTGCTCGCGTTCCGGCACGGCAACCAGATCGCGTTCGACCACGAGCTGGACCTGCTGTTCGCCGAGCACGCCGAGCGCGAGGTGACCACCCTGCTTACCTGGATCGCCGCCGAGGCCGTCCGCAAGGCGTACGCCCCCGAGGTCGGCGACAGGGTGCTGCGGGCGATGGCCCGGCGCGCCCCGGAGGACACCGGCGCGGTCGACGTGGACGAGGAGACCGCGAGCGCCGCCCGGCTGATCGAGGCGGTGGCGGCCGGCGAGGTGGCCGAGGTCCGCGGCCTGGTGGCGGCGACGCCGGACACCACCTTCCTGCTCGGCGGCCTGCTGCAGGGCGTCGCGATGATGCTGCCGCTGCTGCCCGACGGCGAACTGGCCGAGATCACGGCCGAGTTGCGCCGTCGGCACGGCGGCGCCGCGCACGTGCCGGAGGCCCGGGCCGGGGTCTGAACCCGGGCCGCCGGCAGCCGGGCAGGCCGGCCGGTCCGGCTACGGCATGGCGTGCAGATGCGAACCGATGGTGCTCGCGACCGGGTTGCCCGCCTTGGCGTCCCAGTTGGTCGACCAGGTCATCGCGCCGCCGATGCCCGGCCACTTGGTGTCCGGCTTGTAGCTGCCGCAGTTGGTGCCGGAGGCCAGGCAGTCCAGCGCGTTGTTGACCGTGCCGGCGGCGAGGTACCCGCCGCCGGCGGCGCTGGTGGAGGCCGGTACCCCGAGTCCCACCTGCTCGGGGCGCAGCCCGCCCTTGAGCTGGATGCAGGCCAGCGCGGTGAGGAAGTTCTCGGTGCCCTGCGAGTAGACGTTCCCGTCGCAGCCGTTCATCGCGCCGGAGTTGTAGTACTGCATGTTGACGATGGTGAGGATGTCCTTCACGTTCAGCGCCAGTTTGAAGTACTCCATGCCGGTCGACTGCATGTCGATCGTCTGCGGCGCCATGGTGAGGACGAATCCGCTCCCGGCCTTTGCCGCGAGGGCGTGCAGCGCCTGGCCCATGTAGGTGGAGCTGATGCCGTTCTCCAGGTCGATGTCGATCCCGTCGAAGCCGTAGCCCTGCATCAGCGCCCAGGCGGAGTCGGTGAAGTTCGCGGCGGAGGCGGAATCGCCCACCCAGACCGTGCCGTTCTGTCCGCCGATGGAGAGCACCACCCGTTTTCCGGCCGCCCGCTTGGCCGCGATGTCGGCCTTGAACTGGGCGTCGGTGTAGCCGCCGAGGCGGGAGGAGAGGGCGGGGTCGAGGGTGAAGCCCAGACCGCCGCGGGTGGCGGTGGCGTCCGCGAAGGAGACCGCGATGATGTCGTAGGCGGCCGGGACGTCGCTGATCCGCTGGACGGTGGCGCCGTTGTCGAAGTTCTGCCAGTAGCCGGTGAGGATGTGCTTGGGCAGGCCCGGGGGCCTGGTCGGGGTCGACGTCCCGGTGGGGGTGGGGCTGCCGGTGCCCGTGGCGGTGGCCGTCGGGCTCGGCGAGGCGGTGGAGGTGGTGGTGGCGGTCGGGCTCGGGGACGGCTGCGGTCCGCCGGGCCCGAGCAGCGAGACGTCGTCGGCGGCGAAGGCCGGCTGCCCGTACCAGCCGTGCAGGTAGACGGTGACGCTGGTGGTGTTCGGGCCGGTGCTGAAGCCCGTGCTCAGCTGGGTCCAGCCGGTGCCGCCGGGGGTCCAGGTGCTCGGATCGGTGCCGCCGGTGCCGCGGGCGCCCAGGTAGACGTACGAGCCCTGGACCCAGGAGCTCAGGGTGTACGAGGAGGAGGGCTTCACCGCGACGGTCTGGGTGCACTCGCCGGTGTCGCTCCCGCTCGGGGTGGACTGCAGGGCGTACGTGCCGGAGTGCGCGGCGGTGTTCCGGACCGTGGCGCTCGAACAGGTCCAGCCGGACAGGTTCCCGGTCTCGAAGCCGCCGTTGGTGATCAGATCGGTGTCGGCGGCGTGGGCGCCGGTGCCGTCGGCCAGGGCGAGTCCGCCCAGGCCGATGACCAGGGCGCTCGCTCCGGCGAGCAGCGAACGGACGGCGCGCGGGCGCCGGTGTCGGGCAGGTGGCATGACTCCGTCTCCAGTGGGGGAGGCCCGGCGGCGCCTCGTGGGGGAGGAACGCCGTCCGGGGTGTTGATGGTGCGCGTGCGGGAGCTACCGACAACTCAAGTCCCGGTCGGGAACGGAGACTTGCCTCACAAGGTGGAGTAGACCAATTCTGCTGTCAAGGGGGCGTTACGCGGCCAGTGGTGCGGACCCGACCCCGGCCGGCCCGGCGATCGCCGCGGTCAGCGCGGCGATCCGGGCCGAGGCCAGGCCGTCGCCGTACGGGCTCGGGGTGGCCGTCAGCCGGGCGAGCCGCTCGGGGGTGTCGGAGAGCCAGGCGCGGGCCAGGGCGCCCAGCTCCTCGCCGGGCGGCACCAGCGCGGCGAAGCCGGCCGCCACCGCCTCCGGGCGCTCGGTGGAGCGGCGCACCACCAGCAGCGGGCGGCCGAGCACGGTGCACTCCTCCTGCACGCCGCCGGAGTCGGACACCAGCAGGGCCGCGTGGCCCGCCAGGCCCAGGAAGTCGCCGTAGCCGACCGGGCCGGTGACGGCCAGCCGCTCCAGCAGGCCGTCCAGGCCGAAGCGCTCGACGGCGGCCCGGGTGCGCGGGTGCATCGGGAACAGCACCGGGGTGCCGGCCCGGGCGATCCGGTCCAGCTCGGCGAGCACCGCGCCGAGCGCCTCGGCGGTGTCGGTGTTCTCCGGGCGGTGCACGGTGGCCAGCACGTACCCGTCCGGGCGCAGCCCGTGCGCGGCGAGCAGGGTGGCGCGGGCGGCCCCGTCCGGCAGTTGACGGCGGACCACCTCGACGACGGTGTTGCCGGTGAGCTCGATCCGCTCCTCGGCCAGCGACTCGGCGCGCAGGTTGGCGACGTTCTCCCCGGTGGCGGCGCAGAGCAGGTCGGAGACGTGGTCGACCATCACCCGGTTGTGCTCCTCGGGCATCGCCCGGTCGAAGCTGCGCAGCCCGGCCTCGACGTGGACCAGCGGGATCCCCCGGGCGTTGGCGGCCAGCGCCCCGGCCAGGGTCGCGTTGGTGTCGCCCTGGACGACCACGGCCAGCGGGCGGTCCTCGGCGAAGGCGGTGTCCAGCTGGCCCAGCGACCGGGCGATCTGGCCGGCCCGGGGGCGGCCGCCGACACCGGTGAGCAGCTCGGGCTCGGGCAGGTCGAGGTCGCGCAGGAAGCGGCCGGACATCGCCTCGTCCCAGTGCTGGCCGGTGTGCACCAGCCGGGTGGCGTCGCCGAGCTCGTGGATCAGCGGGGCGACGCCCCAGAGCAGGGCGGTGAGCCGGCTCCGGTCGGGGTGGACGGCCCTGCGGTAGGCGAAGCCCCAGAACACCATCGGCAGGGCGGCGAGCACGAAGGCGAGCAGCATCCACGGGCCGAACCTGAGCTGGAACTCGGCGGTCTCCTCCGGGAAGAGCACCACCCCGGCGCCGGTGATCCCGAGCGAGAGCGGGAGGAGCAGCACCAGCAGGACGCAGACCACCGGCTGGAGGAAGGTGTACAGCACCTCGGCCTTGCCGGACGGGGTGTAGTGCGGGGAGCGCAGCACCCGGCCGGTGTAGCGCAGGCACTGCATGTTGCCCTGGGCCCAGCGGGTGCGCTGGGTGAGGAAGCGGCGCAGCGAGATCAGGCCCTCCTGGGAGACCTGGGCCTCGGTGACGTGGGTGAGCCGCCAGCCGGCCAGCCGCAGGTCGAGGCCGGACTCGTAGTCCTCCAGCAGGGCGCGCTCCGGCCAGGGGCGGCCGGCCCGGCCCTCCTCGGCGGTCAGCGAGTCGAGGGCGGTGAGCCGGACGAACTGGCCGTTGCCGCCGAGGCCGACGCTGCCGGTGCGGCGGCGCAGCAGCTGCATGCCGGTGTTGGTGGCCTGGAACTCGATGTCCTGCATCCGCACCAGTGCGCGGGCCAGGGCGTTGGCGGCCCGGCCGCGGCCGGGCAGCGGGAGTTCGTCGTCGGTGTTGCGCATCCGGACGCCGATCTGGACGGCGCCGGTGTCGGGGCGGCCGAGGGCCTTGGTGCTGCAGACCCGGGCGAGGGTGTCCGGGCCGAGCTGTCCGTCGGCGTCGACCACGCCGATCACCACCCGGGAGCGGTCGGTGCCCTCGGGCAGCCGGGCGGAGATCTCCCGGTAGGCGGCGTTGAGGGCGGCGCCCTTGCCGATCCGGGCGTGCGGGCGGCGGCGCTGGACGAGGTGGACCCGCGGGTCGCGGGCCGCGGCGGCGAGCACCAGCTCGCGGGTGGCGTCCTCGCTGTCGTCGTCGATCACCCACAGGTGGGCCTCGGGCGCGCCGGCCCGCAGGCCGTCCAGGGTCTGGGTGACCACGGCCTCCTCGTCGCGGCAGGGGATCACCAGGTGCCACTGGAAGGCGGCGGGGTCGCCGGGCTCGGCGGGGCGGTCGTGCCGGAAGGCGTGCCGGGAGCCCGCCCAGTACACGAGGAAGCGGCCGAAGACCAGGAGCATGTAGCCGACGAGGGCCAGGGAGATCAGTCCGGCGATCCGGACGACGGAGTCCTGGCGAAGCACGATCCATGCGTGCAGGGCGTCGGGCATGGCGAACTGCTCCTAGTGATCAAAGGCTGTTGGCTCCCATTGGTTGCGAATCGATGCTTCATTGCGGTTCAAATCGCCAAATCGATAGTAAAGGGAGAAAAATGGGCGATCACGGCAAAGGATGGGCAAAGTGGTGGTTCTCACCCCGTGAGGAGGACCCGTCGGCGCTCCGTAGACTGTGGTCGTGAGCGACAAGGCCGACCCGAACCCGTACACCATCCGCCCCGCCGACGGCGGCACCGGCGACGCCCTGCGCGACGTCGAGGTGGAGCTCTCCGAACGCTGGCCGGAGAACAAGCTGGAGCCCTCGCTCGACCGGATCGAGGCGCTGATGGACATCCTGGGCCAGCCCCAGCGGTCCTTCCCCTCCATCCACATCACCGGCACCAACGGCAAGACCTCCACCGCCCGGATGGTCGAGCAGCTGCTCAACGCCTTCGAGCTGCGCACCGGCCGCTACACCAGCCCGCACGTGGAGTCCGTCACCGAGCGGATCAGTCTGGACGGCGCCCCGATCAGCCCCGAGCGCTTCGTCGAGGTCTACCGCGACATCGAGCCCTACGTGCGGATGGTCGACGCGGCGCAGCCGGTGCCGATGTCCTTCTTCGAGGTGCTGACCGGCATGGCCTACGCGGCCTTCGCCGACGCCCCGGTGGACGTCGCCGTGGTCGAGGTCGGCATGGGCGGCTCCTGGGACGCCACCAACGTCATCGACGCCGCCGTCGCGGTGATCACCCCGATCGGGCTGGACCACACCGACAAGCTCGGCGGGACCACCGGCGAGATCGCGGTCGAGAAGTCCGGGATCATCAAGTCCGGTGCCGTCGCCGTCGTCGCCCAGCAGCAGCTGGACGCCGCCCAGACCATCCTGCGCCGCGCCGTCGAGGTGGACGCCACGGTCGCCCGCGAGGGCATGGAGTTCGGCGTGATCCGCCGCGAACTCGCCGTCGGCGGACAGCTGGTGACGCTGCGCGGACTCGGCGGCGAGGAGTACGAGGACGTCTTCATCCCGCTGCACGGCGAGTACCAGGCGCACAACGCGGCCCTCGCCCTGGCCGCGGTCGAGGCCTTCTTCGGCGTCGGCGGCGCGCGCGGCGGGCAGCTGGACGTGGACAAGATCCGCCAGGCCTTCTCCGGCGTCTCCTCGCCGGGCCGCCTGGAGGTCGTCCGCCGCAGCCCCACGATCGTCCTGGACGCCGCCCACAACCCGCACGGCGCCCGCGCCACCGTGGCCGCGCTCACCGAGTCCTTCGGCTTCACCCGGCTCGTCGGCGTGATCGGCACCTCCGGGGACAAGGACGTGGCCGGCGTGCTGGAGGCCTTCGAGCCGATCCTGGCCGAGGTCGTCATCACCCAGAACTCCACCCACCGCGCGATGGACGTCGACGCGCTCGCGGCGCTGGCCGTGGAGGTCTTCGGCCCGGACCGCGTCCAGGTCGAGCCCCGGCTCGACGACGCCATCGCCGCCGCCGTCACCCTCGCCGAGGAGGAGGGCGACCTCGGCGGCTCCGGGGTGCTGGTCACCGGTTCGGTCATCACGGTGGGCGAGGCCCGCCTGCTGCTCGGGAGGAAGTGACATGAGGACGCTCTGCTCCTCGACCTTGATCGGCGAAGCGTTGCTGATCCTCTTCGCGGCGCTGGTCGCGGTGCGGCTCACCGACGTCTCCGGTGCGGAGGTGTGGACGGTCAGCGGCATCGCGATGGCGCTGTGCGTCCTGCTCTGCGGCATGATCGACCGCCCCGGCGCGGTGCAGATCGGCTGGGCGCTGCAGATCGGGCTGATCGCCAGCGGCTTCATCCTGCCGACCATGTTCGGTCTCGGCGTGGTCTTCGCCGGCCTGTGGTGGTGCTCGGTGCACTACGGCCGCAAGGTCGACGCGTTCAAGGCCGCCCGGGCCGCCGCGGAGGCCGCCGCAGTACAGGTCTGAGGCCCGGACCGGCGGACCGACACGCCGTGTACGCAAGGTAATCTCTGCCCTGTCGGCGCCTCTTGTCGACCCGACTGTCCGCCGAACCGAATCCCCAGGAGACGCACCGTGTCCCAGCGCACTCTCGTCCTGCTCAAGCCCGACGCCGTCCGCCGCGGCCTGGCCGGCGAGATCATCAGCCGCATCGAGCGCAAGGCCGGCTGGCGGTTCGCCGCCGTCGAGCTGCGCACCTTCGAGCGGGCGACGCTGGAGCAGCACTACGCGGAGCACGTGGGCCGCCCGTTCTACGAGCCGCTGCTGGAGTTCATGACCTCCGGCCCGTCGATCGCGCTGATCGTCGAGGGCGAGGAGGTCGTCAAGGGCATCCGCATGCTGGCCGGCGCCACCAACCCGCTGGAGGCCGGCGCCGGCACCATCCGCGGCGACTACGCGACGATCACCCGCGAGAACCTGATCCACGCCTCCGACTCCCCGGAGTCCGCCGAGCGCGAGATCAAGATCTTCTTCCCCGCGCACGCCTGACCCGGACCGGGCGACACGCCCGGCGGGACCAGGGGTGACACACCCCGGGGAAGCGGGTGACGCACCCGCAGGACCTTCGTCCGCCCCGGTCGGGACCATTGGCCCGGCCGGGGCATTCTTATCGTGAAATAGGGAACTGGAGGCGCCGACACGGCGTCCCAATCCTCGGAGATGCGATCACGCCCCGGACAATGGACGGTATGCCCCACGTCTACGTCCGTGCCGCGCGGCGTGACTACGATGGACGCGACTCAAGGGCCCGGTAAGGCAGCTCAGCTGGTCTCCGCCCAAGCGTGGGCGCGCATTCGTCCACCCCCCCATGAACTCCGAGCCCGGGAAGGCACCCACACCCCATGGCGAGCAACCTGTCGTTCATCGGCCGCGACTTGGCGATCGACCTCGGAACAGCCAATACGCTGGTGTACGTCAGGGGCAAGGGCATCGTCCTGAACGAGCCGTCCGTCGTCGCGGTGAACACCAACACCGGTGGGATCCTCGCGGTCGGCGCCGAGGCCAAGAAGATGATCGGCCGCACCCCGGGCAACATCGTCGCCATCCGCCCGCTCAAGGACGGCGTGATCGCCGACTTCGAGATCACCGAGCGGATGCTGCGGTACTTCATCCTCAAGATCCACCGCCGTCGCTACCTCGCCCGCCCCCGCGTCGTGGTCTGCGTGCCCTCCGGCATCACCGGCGTCGAGCGCCGCGCCGTCATCGAGGCCTCCTCGCAGGCCGGCGCCCGCCAGGTGCACATCATCGAGGAGCCGATGGCCGCCGCGATCGGCGCTGGCCTGCCCGTCCACGAGGCCACCGGCAACATGGTCGTCGACATCGGCGGCGGCACCACCGAGGTCGCCGTGATCTCGCTCGGCGGCATCGTCACCGCCCAGTCCATCCGGGTGGCCGGAGACGAGCTGGACAACGCGATCGTCCAGCACATCAAGAAGGAGTACTCGCTGCTCCTGGGCGAGCGCAGCGCCGAGCAGATCAAGATGAGTATCGGCAGCGCCTTCGGCCTGGAGGGCGAGAAGGACGAGCACGCCGAGATCCGCGGCCGCGACCTGGTCAGCGGTCTGCCCAAGACCGTGGTGATCTCCGCCGCCGAGGTCCGCGAGGCCATCGACGAGCCGGTCAACGCGATCATCGACGCGGTCAAGACCACCCTCGACCAGTGCCCGCCCGAGCTGGCCGGCGACGTCATGGACCGGGGCATCGTGCTCACCGGCGGCGGCGCCCTGCTGCGCGGCCTGGACGAGCGGCTGCGCCGCGAGACCGGCATGCCGATCCACATCGCGGAGAACCCGCTCGACTCCGTCGCGCTCGGCTCCGGCAAGTGCGTCGAGGAGTTCGAGGCCCTCCAGCAGGTACTCGACGCCTCGCCGCGTCGTTGACACGTCGCCGCACCACCGGTACCACGCGCCACATCCGACACTCGACTGAACGGGCCGCCGCCCGGGCCCCACACCCCCGGGCGGCGGCCAGGTACGAAGGGGCAGTACCAGCACCGTGAGGGACACACGAGAGAGCCGGCTGCTGCTCATCCTGCTGGTGGCCGTCGCCTTCGCGCTGATCACCGTGGACATCAAGGGCGGTGAGGACTCCCCGCTCGGCCCGGCCCGGCACGCCGCCGCCAGTGTCCTCGGACCGGTCGAGCGCGGAGCCGCCACCGTCGTGGACCCGGTCGCCGACACCGTCCGCGCCTTCCGGGACGCGGCCACCGACAGCGGCCGCACCGACCAGCTCGCCCGCGAGAACACCGAACTGCGGCAGAAGCTCGCCTCCTCCGACATGGCCACCGGGCGCACCAAGCAGCTGGACGACCTGCTGCGCACCGCCGGCGCCGGCGGCTACACCGTCAAGGCGGCCCAGGTCATCGCGATCGGCCCGGCCCAGGGCTTCTCCTGGACCATCACCATCGACGCCGGCAGCGACGACGGCCTCACCCGCGACATGACGGTGATCAACGGTCAGGGCCTGGTCGGCCGGATCACCACCGTCGCCCCGACCACCGCCACCGTGCTGCTCGCCTCCGACCCCGGCTTCTCGGCCGGCACCCGGCTGGAGGGCACCGGCGAGATCGGCTTCGCCTCCGGCGGCGGCGACAGCCCGATGAAGGTCTCGCTGCTCAACGGCAAGGCCCAGGTCAAGGCCGGCGACCGGCTGGTCACCTTCGGCTCGCAGAGCGGCCGCCCGTTCGTGCCCGGCGTCCCGGTCGGCAAGGTCGTCGAGGTCCAGGCCAACGCCGGCCAGCTGACCAAGACCGTCATGGTCGAGCCCTTCGTCCAGTTCACCCGGCTGGACCTGGTCGGCGTGGTGGTCGTGCCGCCGCGCGCCGACCCGCGCGACGCCGTCCTGCCGCCGGCGCCCGCCGCGGGCCAGCCGGCCGCCGCGCCGGGCCAGGTCCCGGCCTCCGTGCCCGGACAGGTGCCGGCCTCCGCGCCCGCCGCCCCGCCCGCCAAGCCCACTGGGGGGAACTGAGCCATGCGCCTCGCCCGCATCCCCGTCTCCGCCGGCCTCGTCCTGTTCGGCCTGATCCTCCAGGTCAGCGTCTTCGGCCGGCTCCAGCTCCCGGGAGCCACCCCGGACATACTGCTGCTCGTCGTGGTCGGCCTGGCCATGGTCTACGGGCCCACCGGCGGCTGCCTGGTCGGCTTCGCGGGCGGCCTGCTGGCCGACCTCGCACCGCCGTCCGACCACGCGATCGGCCGCTACGCGCTGGTGCTCTGCCTGATGGGCTACGCCGCCGGACTGCTGCGCCCGGACCACGGCCGCCAGCGCTCCGTGGCCGGCTCGCTGCTGGTGGTCGGTGCCGCGGCGGTCGCCTCCACCCTGCTCTACGCGATGGTCGGCGCCCTGGTCGGCGACACCGCGGCCCGGCACGTAGGCCTCGGCGGACTGGTGATCAGCGCCCTGCTCTACGACCTGCTGCTGGCGCCCTTCGTGGTGCCGCTGGTGATGTACCTCGGCCGCCGCTTCGGGCGCGACCCGGTGGCCGCGGCGGACGACGACGAGGGCAGCTCCGGCCTCGGCACCCTGGCCCGCTACCGCACCACCCGCGAGGCCTCGACGGGCCCGTCGTACAAGAAGCGGCGCGTGCCCGGCTTCGTCCGCCGCCCGTAACCGGCCCGGCCCCGACCACCCGACCTCCCCGCATCCTGGAGCGCACGAGACGTGAGCAACATCCCCGAGACCGGACGCACCCGACGGGTGACGATCCGTCTGGTGGTGCTGCAGATCCTGGTGCTGTCGCTGCTCGCCACCCTCGGCGGGCGGCTGTGGTACCTGCAGATCCGCAACGCCAAGGAATACACCGCGAAGGCGACCGGCAACCACATCCGCGAGGTGGTCGAGCCGGCCGTCCGCGGCGAGATCCTGGACGCCTCCGGGCGGGTGCTGGCCGGCAACGAGACCCGGCTGGTGGTCTCGGTCAGCCGCACCTCGCTGCTCCAGCAGAAGGACGGCGGCAAGGCGGTGCTGTCCCGGCTGGCCGAGGTGCTGGGGATGCCCGCCAAGGACGTGCAGGAGAAGGTCCGGCTCTGCGACGCCAAGACCCCGCAGCCGTGCTGGAACGGTTCGCCGTACCAGCCGATCCCGGTCACCAAGGAGGCGACCACCCAGCAGGCGATGCAGATAATGGAGCGCCGCGAGGACTTCCCCGGGGTCACCGCGCAGCCCACCGCCGTGCGCCGCTACACCGGCGCCGAGGGCGCCAACATGGCCCAGGTGCTCGGCTACCTCTCGCCGGTCACCGACGAGGAGGTCAGCAAGACCGCCGGTAGGAGCGGCCTGGACCGCTACCTGCCGGCCGACCAGATCGGGCGGGCCGGCCTGGAGTCGGTGTACGACCGCGACCTGCGCGGCACCGCGGGCATCACCAAGCTGGAGGTGGACAACCTCGGCCGGGTGATCGGCAACGCCGGCACCGTCGCCCCGCAGACCGGCGACAACCTGGTCACCAGCATCGACGCCCGGGTGCAGAAGGTCGTCGAGGACAACCTGGCGCAGGCCATGAACGACGCCCGGAACACCTTCGACAAGGTCACCAACCGCAACTACGAGGCCGACTCCGGCGCCGCCGTGGTGATGGACGTGCACACCGGGCGGATCGTCGCGATGGCGAGCGCCCCGACCTACGACCCGAACCTCTGGGTGGGCGGCATCAGCGGCAAGGACTACCAGTCGCTGACCAGCAAGGACTCCAACTTCCCGCTGCTGAACCGGGCCATACAGGGTCAGTCCGCCCCCGGTTCGACCTTCAAGGTCATCTCCACCACCGCCGCCGTGCAGGCCGGCTACTCGCTGGACGGCCACTACGACTGCCCGAAGAGCATGACCATCGGCGGCCGCGAGTTCAAGAACTTCGAGAGCGAGAACTTCGGCCAGATCTCCCTGGAGAAGGCGCTGGAGGTCTCCTGCGACACCGTCTTCTACGGCCTGGCGTACGACCAGTGGCTGAAGGACGGCGGCATCAAGCCCAAGAAGGAGCCGGGCGACTGGTTCTTCAAGACCGCCCACGAGTTCGGCCTCGGCGCCAAGACCGGCATCGACCTGCCGTCCGAGGTCACCGGCCGGGTGCCGGACCGGCAGTGGAAGCAGTCCTTCTACGACAACAACAAGGACGCCTGGTGCGCCCAGGGGCAGAAGGGCGGCAACAGCTACTCCGACCAGATCGCCCGGGAGAACTGCGTCGACGGCTACCAGATGCGCGCCGGTGACGCCGTCAACTTCGCGATCGGCCAGGGCGACACCCTCGTCACCCCGGTCCAGATGGCCCGGATCTACTCGGCGCTGGCCAACGGCGGCACCTTCTACCGGCCGACCATCGCCAAGGCGGTGATAAGCCCGGGCGGGGACCTCGTCCGCGAGATCGCCCCGCACGAGGACGCCAGGTTCCCCGGCGACGAGAAGCTGCTCAGCTACATCAACCAGGCCACCGAGAGCGTCATCAAGAGCGGCACCGCCGCCTGGAAGTTCAACGGCTGGCCGCAGGACAAGATCACGCTGCACGCCAAGACCGGCACCGCCGAGGTCGAGGGCAAGCAGACCACCTCCTGGCTGACCACGTACAGCAAGGACTACGCCGTCGTCATGACGATAAGCCAGGGCGGCACCGGCTCCGGCGGTTCCGGCGACGCCATCCGCCGGATCTACCAGGCGCTGTACGGCGTGGACGACAAGGGCGGCATCGACACCGGCAAGGCACTGCTGCCCGCGCCGCAGGCCGAGCTGCCGAAGTTCAACCCGGACGGCACCGCGATCATCAAGCCGGTCTCGTACGGCGTCGACGCGGCGCCGGGAGCCCAGGCGCCGGCCGCCGCACCGGCCCCGGCGCTGCTCGACGCGGCCGCCGCGCAGCCGGCCCCCGCGACGGCCTTCCTCGACCGGACGCCGCCCGCCGACCGTCCGGCGTCGTACACCGCGGCCGACGCCGCGCTCGAACCCACGCGCGGACCGGGAAGGGGACGGGCATGACCTCCTACGGCTCGTACCGGCAGCTGCGGCTGGCACCGCAGCGCAGCGGGGTCTCCAAGGCCCTGGCCAAGGACTCCCCGCTCTGGCGGCTGGACTGGATACTGCTGCTGGCCGCGCTGGCCCTCTCGGCCGGCAGTTCGCTGCTGGTCTGGTCGGCCACCCGCGGGCGCGACTCGCTGACCCACGGGGACCCGCAGTACTTCCTGTACCGGCACCTGACCAACTTCGTGGTCGGGCTGGTGCTGTGCTCTGTGGTGATAGCGATAGGGAGCCGGCGCTTCCGCACGATCGTGCCGTTCCTGTACGTCGGCGTGCTCCTGATGCTGCTGGCGACGCTCAGCCCGCTGGGCTCGACCATCAACGGCGCGCACTCGTGGATCCAGCTCGGCGGCGGCTTCTCGATCCAGCCGGCCGAGTTCGCGAAGCTCGCGATCGTGCTGGCGATGGCGGTCGTGCTGTCGGACCAGGTGGACGCGGGGGAGCGGGAGTTCCCCTCGCACCGGGCGGTGTTCCGGGGACTGCTCTGGGCCGGGCTGCCGATGGGCATAGTGCTGCTGATGCCGGACGCCGGCTCGGTGATGGTGATGGCCGCGATCGTGCTGGGCATCCTGCTCGGCTCGGGCGCGGCGAACCGCTGGGTGCTCGGCCTGCTGGTGGCGGGCACCGCCGGGTGCGTGGCGATCTGGAAGTTCGGACTGCTGAGCCAGTACCAGATCGACCGCTTCGCCGCCTTCGCGAACCCGCAGCTGGACCCGAACGGCGTCGGCTACAACACCGCGCAGGCCCGGATCGCGATCGGCTCGGGCGGGCTGACCGGCAAGGGGCTGTTCCACGGCACCCAGACCGTCGGGCAGTTCGTGCCGGAGCAGCAGACCGACTTCGTGTTCACCGTGGCCGGCGAGGAGCTGGGCTTCGTCGGGGCGCTGGCGATCATCGCGCTGGTCGGCGTGATCCTCTGGCGGGCCTGCCGGATCGCCCGGCAGGCGACCGACCTGTACGGGACGATCGTGGCGGCCGGGGTCATCGCCTGGCTGTCCTTCCAGGCCTTCGAGAACATAGGGATGTGCCTGGGCATCATGCCGGTCGCGGGCATCCCGCTGCCGTTCGTCTCGTACGGCGGCTCCTCGATGTTCGCGAACTGGAGGACCGTGGGGTTTCTCGGGGGGGTGCGAACCAGGCGGCCGAGAGGGGTCGGAGCGGGTGTCGTGGGGGGGCCGGCGGGGGAGTTCCCGGGCCGGCCCCGCCGTCGTGTCCGGGGCGTTCCCGCAGCCGGGGGCGCCGCGGTCAGGCGGCCGGGAAGCCGATCCGGGCGAGCACGCCCCAGCGCTCGGAGCGCCGGGTGAGCACGTAGACCGAGTCGAAGGAGCCGGTGCGCTCCCCGGCCGCGTCGTAGCGGGCGAAGCGGACCAGGGCGTGCACCTGGTCGGGGGAGGACTGGCTCAGCTCGACGCTCTCCCAGCCGCTGCGGGCCCAGCCGGAGGCGACCAGCAGGGCCAGCTCGGGGGCGGACCGCTCGACGTAGCCGGCCTCGTCCTCCCAGACCGTCACCTCGCCCTCGTGCACCCGGACGTGCGGGTAGTGCAGGGTCCGTGCCCAGGCCGTCAGGTCGCGGCTGTTGAGGGCGTCGAGGAAGGCGTCGAGGGCGGCGCGGGCGGCGGCCTCGTGAGCGGGGGTGTCGTGGGCGGCGGTCTCGTGGGCGCGGGTGTCGGCGGGCACGGCGGACTCCAGGGCGGGCTGCGGACGGCAGGGACGCGGCAAGCCTGGTCCACCGGTGCGCCCGGTGGGGCCGGGCGGGGCCGATTCAGGTCCAAAGGCCGGGGCACAGACCGGTCGTACGGCCGAAGAGCCGCCCCGGGAGTGTCGGGGAGAATCAGTGGGCGCCGGCCGGCTCACGGGTCGCGGCGTCCAGGACGGCGTCCAGCAGGCCGGGGAAGCGCAGGTCGAGGTCGTCCCGGCGCAGCGACATCAGCCGGCGGGTGCCCTCGACCCGGGTGGTGGTGACGCCGGCCTCGCGCAGCACCTTGAGGTGGTGCGAGAGGGTCGACTTGGACAGGGGGACGTCCAGGTCGCTGCAACATTGCTCGTCGACCTCGGACAGGCCCGTCACGATGGAGAGTCGGGCCGGGTCGCTGAGGGCGTGGAAGATGCCGGCGAGCTGGATGGAGTCGGTGGCCGGGTGGCTCGGGGTCCGCATGGCGGCTCCTTGGTCGTCCTGGTCGTGCGATGGATTGTTCGAACTTTGGCGTACTATCCAATCTTAGGCAATGGGGCCGGCCCGCACCGCCGTTCCCGCGGAAGGACACCCGATGAGTGAACGCCGCGAGCGAACCGCCGGGAGGTGCCCGTGGGCCGCTACGGTCTGACGCTCCCGTTGCGCGGCGTCCCGTTGCACCGCCACCGCGCACTGGTCGAGGAACTGCCCGATCTGGGCTACACCGACGTGTGGACCGGGGAGGCGGCGGGCTACGACGGCTTCACCCCGCTGGCGCTCGCCGCGGCCTGGGCGCCCGCGCTGCGGCTGGGCACGGGGGTGGTGCCGGTGCAGACCCGAGGGCCGGCGCTGCTCGCCATGACGGTCGCCTCGCTGGCCGAGGCCGCTCCCGGCCGGGTGGTGGTGGGCGTCGGCTCCTCCGGCCCGCCGTTCGTCACCCGGATCAACGGCATCCCGTTCCAGCATCCGTACCGTCAGGTCCGCGACACCGTGCGGTTCCTGAAGCACGCGCTGGCGGGCCGGACGGTGCGGGGCGCGTTCGACTCCTTCACCATCGAGGGGTACACCCCGGCGCTGCGGCCCGACCCGGTGCCGCCGGTGATGATGGGCGCGCTCGGCCCGCAGATGCTGCGGCTGGCCGGCCGGGAGGCGGACGGGCTGGTGACCAACTTCCTGGCGGCCGCGGACGTACCGCGGGTGCGGGAGGCGATGGGCGAGGAGGGCCGCACCAAGGAGGTGGTGGCCCGGCTGTTCGTCTGCCCGACCAAGGACCGCGACCACGCCCGGTGGCAGGGGCGGCAGTTGCTCGGGCCGATCCTCAACGCCCGGACGTACGGCGGCTTCCACGACTGGCTGGGGCGCGGCGAGGAGCTGGCCGCCTCGCACGCCGCGTGGGCGGCGGGCGACTTCCACGGCGCGTGCGAGGCGGTGCCCGAGCACCTGATCGACGCGCTGCTGATCCACGGCTCCCCGGGGGAGTGCCGGGAGCGGATCGCGCAGTTCGCGGCGGCGGGGGTGGACACGCCGCTGCTGGCGGTGCTGCCGGTGCCGGAGTTCGGCCCCGGGCCGGAGGGGATGCGCGACACGCTGCGGGCCCTGGCCCCGCAGACGTGACGCCGCGCAGCCCCTACCCGGCCGCCCGGTGTCCCGACCGGGCGTAGACCATGGCCTGGGCCCGGCTGCGCACGCGCAGCTTGCCGAGCACGTTGGAGACGTGGAACTTGACGGTCTTCTCGCTGAGGTGGAGCTCGGCGGCCATCTCGGCGTTGGACAGCCCGCCCGCGATCAGGGTGAGCACCTCCTGTTCGCGCGGGGTGAGCAGATGGAGCAGCGGTGGGGTGTGCAGCGGAGGTCCGGGCAGCCGGCGGGCCATCTCGGTGACCACCTCGGCGGTGATCGGCGGGGAGATCAGCGCGTTCCCGGCGGCGACCGCGCGGACCGCGTGCACCATGTCGGACTCGGGCCCGTCGCGCAGGACCAGGCCGCGGGCGCCGGCTCTGAGGTAGTCGAGCATCCGCTCCGGGTCGCCGGGGCGGACCAGCAGGATGACGCCGGGCTGCCCAGCGCCCTGGGCTGTGGTGCCCCGGTCGGAGGTGAGCTTCTTGACCTCGCAGGCCTCCATGCCGGGCATGTCGGCGTCGATGACGACCACGTCCGGGCGTTTGGCGGCGCAGGCCTGGGCGATCCTGGCGGTGGTGGAGAGCTCGGTCAGGGGCTGCAGCCCGGGTGAGCGCTGCAGGATGGTGCGCAGCCCGGTGCGCAGCAGCGGTGAGGCGGCGCAGATGAGCACGCGGACGGTGGGGCCGGTGGGATCGGCGGGGTCGGCGGGGCGGTAGAGGGACAGGCTCATGTTCGTTCTCCTTGCCGTCGAGATTCCGGGACTCCGGGCAGCCGGAATCGGCGGGGTGCGTGGGGGCACCACCGCGGGGGCGGAATCGTGATGATGAGAGGAGATTTCTTTTCCGGCGTCGAGTTGGTGCGCGGTCGGTGCGCGGACGCGGGAGGAGAGTTCAGGGGCGACAGCGGCAGCGGTGCGTCGCACAGTCGGAAGTCGCTTCGGCAGCAAGGCCGTTGACTCGACATTCCCGGAACATGGAAGCCATCCTAAAGATCTGCCTGATCGGTGGTCAAGAACTTCCTGGTGGGCGCGGTGCCACCGGGGGGACTACCAGGCGTCCCAGTGGGCGATCTGCTCGGTGCCGACCCGGGGGCCGGGGCGGAAGTCGGTGCCGATGGTGTGGGCCAGCGGGATCAGCGCGGCCTGCAGGACGGTCTCGTAGGGGATGCCGAGGATCTCGGCCGCCTCGCGCTCGTAGTGCAGGTGCGGGGTGGTCCAGGCGGTGCCGAGGCCGCGGGAGCGGGCGGCGAGCATGAACTGCCAGGTGGCCGGGATGATCGAGCCCCAGGTGTTGGCCTGGCCGACGAAGGAGTCGACCTCGTGCCGGCCCTCGATCCGGACGCAGGGGATCACCAGGACCGGGACCTCGTGCAGGTGGTCGAAGAGGTGCTGGGCGCTCTCGGCGAGCCGGAGCCGGCGCAGCTGGTCGCCGACGGTGCGGTCCACGCCGGTGCCGACCACCTGCTGGCGGGGGCGGACCAGGCCGAGCCGGTAGAGGTCGGCGATCGCGGAGCGCTTGGCGGGATCGGTGACGATCATGAAATCCCAGCGCTGGCGGTTGCGGCCGGTGGGGGCCTGGGTGGCCAGGGCCAGGCACTCCTCGATCAGTTCGCGTTCGACCGGGCGGGTGAGGTCGAGCCGCTTGCGCACCGCCCGGGTGGTGGTGAGGAGTTCGTCGATGGAAAGCGCGAGGGGCGGCATGGGCGGGGCTCCAGCTCCGGTCGGGTCGGAAGGGGGGTGCGGATCCTTCCGGATCCTATTGATGGTTCGAAACTTGCGCAACATTCGAAGTCCAGTGGGTGGAACCGGACGGGATCTCAAGTTCCGCTCTTGTGTGCCGAGTTGATTCTTTCTATGCTTCCACTATCTTCGAACATTCGAAACATGACGAGAGTGCTCGACCGCGAGAGGACGCCATGTCGCAGATCAAAGTCGAAGTCGAACCGGCCGAGGTCGGGCTGGACCCCGAGCGGCTGCACCGGATCGACTCCTACCTCCGGGCCTACGTGGACGACGGCCGGCTGCCCGGCTGGCAGCTCGCCGTGACCCGCGGCGGGAAGGTCGCCCACCTCGCCGGATACGGGCACCGCGACGTCGAGAAGGGCCTGCCGCAGACCCCGGACACCATCTACCGGTCCTGGTCGATGACCAAGCCGGTCACCTCGGTGGCCGCGCTGGTGCTGCTGGAGGAGGGCGCGATCGGCCTCCAGGACCCGGTCTCCCGCTACCTGCCGGAGTTCGCCGACGTCCGGGTCTACCAGCGCGGGCCGGCCTCCCGGCCGGTCACCGTCCCCGCCGCCGAGCCGATCCGGATCGTGCACCTGCTCACCCACACCTCCGGCCTGACCTACGGCTTCCACCGGGCGCACCCGGTGGACGAGATCTACACCGCCAACGGCTTCGAGTGGACCACCGCGCCCGGCCTCGACCTCGCCCAGTGCGTCACCAAGTGGGCCTCCTTCCCGCTGCTCTTCGAGCCCGGCACCGCCTGGAACTACGGCGCCTCCAGCGACGTGCTCGGGCGGGTGATCGAGGTCGCCTCCGGCAGGCGGCTGGACGAGTTCCTGGCCGAGCGGGTGCTCGGCCCGCTCGGCATGGCGGACACCGGCTTCCACGTCCCGGCCGACAAGGCCGACCGGCTGGCCGGCTTCTACGTCGTCGACCCGGCGAGCGGGAAGGCCGTCCGCAACGACGCCTTCGGCGGTGACGTGCTGCGCGAGCCGCACTGCCTCTCCGGCAGCTCCGGACTGGTCACCACGCTCGCCGACTACCACCGGTTCAGCCAGATGCTGCTCGGCGAGGGCGAGTACCAGGGCGTACGGGTGCTCGGCCGGCACACCCTGCGGCACGCGCTGCGCAACCACCTGCCCGGCGGCGGGGACCTGAAGAGCGTCGGGCGGCCGGTGTTCTCCGAGATGCCCACCGCCGGGGTCGGCTTCGGGCTCGGCTTCGCGGTGGTGCAGGACCCGGCCGCCGCCGGGGTGCCGGCCAGCGCCGGGGAGTACGGCTGGCACAGCGCCGCGTCCACCATCTTCTGGGTGGACCCGGCGGAGCGGCTGACGGTGCTCTTCCTGACCCAGCTGATGCCCTCCAGTGCGCACCAACTGCACGGACGCCTGCGGCAGTTGGTCAACCAGGCGCTGGTCGGATAACGGGTCCGCCCGCCCCGCTCCGGGGCTCACCCGCCCGGCTGGACGGCGAGGAGCTTGCGGGTCAGCCGGATCAGCGTGTCCCGCTCCTCCGCGGTGAGCGCGGCGAACACCCGGTCCATCATCGGGGCGATGCCCGCCTCCGCCTCGGCCAGGGCCCGCGAACCGACCTCGGTCATGGTGACGGCGTAGGCGCGGCGGTCGCGCGGGTGACGCTCGCGGACGACCAGTCCGGAGCTCTCCAGGCCGTCGATGCAGCCGACCATCACGCTGCGGTCGATCCGCAGCTGCTCGCTCAACTCCTGCTGGGAGCAGGCCCCGACCGCGTCCAGCATCTTCAGCACCAGGTGCTGGGCCACCGTCAGCCGGGCGCCGGTCAGCTCCTCGTCGATGGCCCGGGCGACCACGGTGGTGGCCCGGCAGAGCGCGATGTCCGGGCGCTCCCGGGTGAGCGTCGCGAAGTACTGCCGGCGCTCGCCCCCGTCGTCCGTCCGGCTGGGCGAGGCGAGGCGGGGCGTCCGCGGGGCGGTGGCCATCGGAACTCCTTCTGCGGGCGGGGCCATCAGCATAACGCGTTCAGGAGATTGTTTTTCCGTAGACGTTCTCAAGGAAGGGGAATCCCATGTGCTCACCGGAAACGGTGGCCGGCGCCACCGGCCACACCGCCACCGGGCCCGTCGCCGCCGGGCCCGCCGAGGTCTCGGCGCCGCTCCGGGCCAGAGCCCCGATCAGCCTGCCGCGCGGGGCCGTCCGGGACCTCACCCACGTGGTCGGCCCGGACTGGCCGGTGTTCGAGCTGTACGTCAAGCCGATGGAGATCAAGCGGCTCGCCAACCTCGCCGAGCACGAGTACAACGCCTTCGAGCTCACCTACAACGAGCACATCGGCACCCACCTCGACGCGCCCTCGCACTTCGACGACGACGGCCTGGCCACCCACCAGATCCCGGCCGACACCCTGGTCGCACCGCTGGCCGTGGTCCGGATCGGCGAGCGCGCCGCCCGCGACCACGTCACCGAACTGACCGTCGACGACCTGCTGGCGTGGGAGAGCCGCAACGGCCGCATCCCCGACGGCGCGCTGCTCGCCGTCGACAACGACTGGGCGCACCGGATCGACACCCCCGGCGCCTTCCTCAACCTCGACCCCGCGGAAGGGCTCTACCGCTTCCCCGGGATCTCGGTGGAGGCCGCGCACTTCCTGGTCACCGAGCGCTCGGTGGTGGGCGTCGGCACCGACTCGATCAGCCTCGACCCCGGCACCCGCCCGGCCGACCCGGACACCCATCGGGTGCTGCTGCCGGCCGGCAAGTACGCCATCGAGTGCCTCGCCGGGCTCGACACCGTGCCCGACCTCGGCGCGGTCGCCGTGGTCGGCGCGCCCAAGCACCTCGGCGGGACCGGCGGCCCGGTCCGCGTCCTCGCCTTCGTCTGACCCCCGTCCGCACGTCCGTCCGCACGTCCGTCCGCACGCTCGACCGCGATCACAGGAGAAGCCCATGACCGTACAGACCGACTCGGAGTCCGTCTTCGCCGGGGCCACCGGCGAACGCTGGGAGTGGAAGGAGGAGCGCTACCGCGACGGGGTCTTCAGCCACGCCGTGGACACCGAACTGCACCGGCTGCGGCTGCTGGAGTCCGTCCTGGACGAGCACACCCGCAGCCGCTTCCGGGGGCTCGGCCTGCGGGCCGGGCACCGGGTGCTGGAGGTCGGCGGGGGCGGCGGCTCGGTCGCCCGCTGGCTGGCCGAGCAGGGCGCCGAGGTCACCGTGACCGACCTCGACACCACCTTCCTGGACGAACTCGCCGCCGACGGCGTGCGGGTGCTGCGCCACGACGTCTACACCGACGACTTCCCGCCCGCCTCCTTCGACTTCATCCACGCCCGGTACGTGGTGATCCACCTGCCCGACCCGGAGAAGGCGGTGGAGCGGCTGGTCCAGTGGCTGGCCCCGGGCGGGACGCTGGTGCTGGAGGAGCCGGCCTTCTTCCCGATCAAGGACTCGCCGCACCCCGGCTACCGGACCGTGCTGCGGGCCTTCCGCCGCCACCTGGAGACCGCGGTGGGCACCGACACCGAATGGGCGCGCAGCCTGCCGGTGCCGCTGGAGGGCAAGGGGCTGAGCGGCCTCGGCCACGACGCGCGCTTCCAGCTGATCGCCGGCGGGGACGACGAGGCCGAGTGGTGGCGGCTCACCCTGGAGCAGACCCGGCCGGCCGTGGTGGCCGCCGGGCTCGCCACCGAGGAGGACTTCGAGGCGGCGTACCGGGAGCTCGCCGACCCGCGGTTCCGGGACCTCTCCCTCGCGGTCTTCACCGCCTGGGGGAAGCGGGCCTGACGCACCCGCGCACACCGACGGGCCGGTCACCCCTGCGGGGGCGGCCGGCCCGTCGGCGTTCAGTCGGGCGTTCAGTCGGGCGTTCAGTCGGGGCGTTCAGTCGGGCGTGCCCGGGGCGAACGCGGCGCCGCCCGTACCCCGGTGGAGCGGGGGTACGGGCGGCGCGTTCCGTGCGGTCGGAGGGTCAGAGCACCACGCGGACGCCGTACGTCCGCAGCCAGGTGTCCAGCAGCAGCGCGCGCGGCAGCCAGGGCGGCGGGGTGAAGGTGCCGGTGTGCCAGCCGCCGCCGTCCACCTGGGCGCGCAGCGCGTCGGCGTTCAGCAGCGGAAGGGCGGGCGAGTCGCGGTCGGCGAGCAGGGCGCGGACGGCCTCGCGGACCGCCTCCAGGTACTCCGGACTCTGCCCGAACGGGAAACCGCTCTTCTGCCGCCGCACCACCTCGGCGGGCAGCAGATCGGCGACCGCCTCCCGCAGCAGGCCCTTCTCCTGGCCGCCGACCCGCTTGAGCGCCCACGGGGTGTTCCACACGTACTCGACCAGCCGGTGGTCGGTGAACGGCAGCCGGACCAGCAGGCCCGCCGCGAAGCTCATCCGGTCCTTGCGGTCCAGGAGGAAGGGCAGGAAGCGGGTGAGCTGGAGGTGGAAGGCCTCGCGCAGCCGGCGGTCCGCGCCCGACTCGCCCGCCAGCCGCGGGACCTCGGCGAGCGCCTCGCCGTAGCGGGCGGCCACCTCGGCGTCCACGTCCAGGTGTCGGCGCAGCTCGGCGGAGAGCATCCCGCTGCGGTCGGTGATCCCGGCCGACCACGGGAAGTTGGCGGTCGGCCGGTCGGCCTCGGCGGTGAACCAGGGGAAGCCGCCGAAGACGTCGTCCGCGCCCTCGCCGGAGAGCACCACCTCGGCGTGGCCGCGCACCTCGCGGAAGAGCAGGTGCAGCGAGACGTCGAGGTCGCCGACGCCGGGCAGGTCGCGGGCGCGCAGGGTGGCGCCCAGGTGGTCGAGCAGCGAGGGGGCGTCCAGCAGGATCTCGGTGTGCCTGGTGCCCACGTGGTCGACCACCGCCCGGACGTACGGGGCGTCCCGGCTGACGTGCAGGGCGTCCGCCTTGAAGTCGGTCTCGCTGCCAGCGAAGTCGACCGAGTAGGTGGCGATCTTGTCGCCGCCGGCCGCGGCCAGGCCGACGATGGCGCTGGAGTCCAGGCCGCCGGAGAGCAGGGCGCCGGGTTTGACCCCGGTGTCGGCGGACTGCCGGCGCACCGTGTCGGCGAGCAGGGCGCGCACCCGCCGGACGGTGGTCGGCTCGTCGTCGGTGTGCTCGGCGGCCTCCGGGGCCCAGTAGCGCCGGTGGCGCACGCCGTTCGGACCGGCGACCAGCAGCCACCCGGGACGGACCTCGTGCAGGCCGCGGTAGACGGCGTCGCCGGGGCGCTTGAGCGCCACGGTGAGGACGTCCACCAGGCCGTTCGCGTCCACCTCGGCGGGCAGCCCGGCGGCCAGCAGGGCCTTCGGTTCGGAGCCGAACGCCAGCGAACCGTCCGGGAGTTCGGCCCAGTAGAGCGGCTCGACGCCGAGCCTGTCGCGGATCAGCACCAGCTCCTCGGTGCGGGCGTCCCAGATCGCCGCCGCGTAACCGCCGACCAGTCGGTCGGCGGCCTCGGCGCCCCACTCCAGGTAGGCGCGCAGGACGAGTTCGGCGTCCGAGCCGTTGCGGATGCGGTGGCCGCGGGCGGTCAGCGCGGTGTGCAGCGGGCCGGGGTTGAGCAGTTCGCCGGAGAAGGCGATGACGGCCGGAGCCGGGTCCAGCTCGGGCGGGAACCAGGGCTGGGGCACGTCGTTGCGTGGCCCGGTGTGGAACTGGCGGTGGCCGAGGCCGGCGTGCCGGGCCAGCCAGGTGCCGCCGCGGCGCGGGCCGCGGTGGGTCAGGGTGTCGGTGAACTCCTGGACGAGTTGGGCCTGTTCGCGCACATCCCCGCTGCGCGACACCAGCCCCGCGATTCCGCTCATGCCCCGACCCCCGTGGCCTCGGCGACCTGGGCCAGCGACTCGCGCACCAGTGAGGTGAGCGGTGCGGGCAGCCGGCCCCAGTTGGCCTCCTCGTTGAGGTCCAGGACCCGGGAGAGCTTCCAGCCCAGGTACTGGCCGAGCGAGGCCAGCGGGGGCAGCTTCTCCACCGGGTGGACGGTCACCGTGTACTCCTCGAACAGCGGGGCGAGGCGCTGCTCCAGCACCTTCGACCAGGAGCCGTCCGGGGTGCCGTCGGTGGTGACCAGGCAGACGAGGGCCCTGCCGCGCAGCACCAGCATGTAGTTGAACACCGAGGCGCCGGGCAGGGCCTCGGCCCACAGCGCCTCCTCCAGGTCGTCCTGGCGGATGTTGTTCTCGGCGAGCAGCAGGACGTCCTGGGCCCGGCCGAGGGTGCGCAGGACGGGCAGCCGGATGCCGCAGTCGCAGGGGTCGGTCTCGATCCGGACCAGGTCGCCGGTGCGGTAGCGCAGCAGCGGGCGGGAGGGGATGTCCAGGGTGGTGACGATCAGCTCGCCCTGCACCGGGTCGGTGTCCGGGCCGAGCACGGTGGTGCGGTCGCCGTCGTCGATCTCCAGCAGGTAGCTCTGCAACTGCAGGTGCAGCCGGCGGTGTTCGCAGGTGACGGCGAGGGTGCCGGTCTCCGAGGAGCCGTACGAGCCGACGTAGGCGGTGCCGCCGGTGAGGCGCTCGAGGTGGCGCACGAAGCTGGGGCCGGTCTGTTCGGCCATCAGCAGCAGCCGGTCGAAGCGGGGCAGCGGCAGGCCGTTCCGTTGGGAGAACTGGGCCAGCTCCAGCAGCCGGGACGGCGGTCCGACGTAGACGTTGGCGTTCAGTTCGGAGATCAGTCGCAGCACCCGGGTGTAGTCGCCGGTGATGTTGTCCACCCAGGGGCGGAAGGACATCACCCCGAGGTACTCCAGCACCTTCTCGAACTGGTAGGCGGCGGGTGCGAAGGGGGCGTTGATGAGGATCAGGGCGACATCGGCGGGCCGCAGCAGCCGGCCCCACATCTCGCCGATGTTGAGGGTGTTGACCAGCAGGTCGTCCACCGCCTTGGGGGCGGGGGCCGGGTCGCCGGTGGTGCCGGAGGACTCGTAGTAGTGCAGGAACTCCGACAGCGGGCGGGTGAACGCGCCGGCGCCGTGGCCGCCGAGTTCCTTCTTGCCGAGGAAGGGCAGCGCGGCGAAGGCGTCCAGGGCCTCGGCGGGGGTCAGCGGGGTGTCCGAGCGCAGCCGCTCGGCGAGTTCCCCGGTGAGGGTGCCGGCGTACATCGGGGAGCGCACGGCGGCGGCCAGCGTGGTGGCCAGCTCGGCGCCGTAGCGTTCGGCCGGGTCCTGGCCCTGCCAGGTGCGGTGGATCAGGGCGGTGTGGGAGTCCAGGCGCTCGGCGGCGTCCTGGCGTTGGGCGGGGTCGCGCAGTAGCAGCATCTTCGATAGCTCCTCGGGCTGTGGGAGTCACGGTCGGGGACGTGCCGGTGCGGGGGAGACGGCGAACGGCGGGGGTTCGGACGGCGAAGGGCGGGGGTTCAGGCGGCGAAGGGCTCCGGGAGCCCGGCGGCGCGGCGCAGCGAACCGTCCCGGACCAGGCCGGCCACGGCGGCGATGTCGCCGTCCATCCGCCGGTCGCGGTCGGTGAACGGGGCCTGCTCGCGGATCAGTCCGTGCACCTTCTGGAGGGTGGGCGAGGCCTTGCGCAGGCCGCGCAGCTCGACCGCCTGGGCGACGGCGAGCAGGTGGATCGCGGTGACGTCGCGGGCGAGCTCGACGACCGTACGGGCGTCGCGGGCGGCGATCGTGCCCATGCTCACCTTGTCCTGGTTGTGCGCCTCGGTGGAGCGGGAGAACAGTGAGGCGGGAAGGGCGGTCTTGAGCGCCTCGGCGGTGATCGCGGAGGCGGCGATCTGCATGCCCTTGAAGCCGTGGTGGAGCCCGGCGTGGGCGTCGGTGTCGGCGGCGGGGGCGATCAGGTTGGGCGGCAGGCCGCGGCTGAACTTGGGGTCGACCAGCAGGGCGAGCTGGCGGTCGAGCAGGTCGGCGGTGTTGGCGACGGCGGTCTTGAGGCCGTCCATGGCCTGGCCGACGTGGCCGGCGTAGAAGTTGCCGCCGTGGTGCAGCAGGCCCTCCTCGGTGTCGAACAGCGGGTTGTCGGTGGAGGAGTTGACCTCGGTCTCCAGCCAGGGGCGCACCCAGTCCAGGGTGTCCCGCAGCACGCCGGTGACGTGCGGGGCACAGCGCAGCGAGTACGGGTCCTGGATGCGGTGCTCGTGGGTGAGGAAGCCGCGGTCGCCCAGGCGTTCCTGGCGGTCGAGGATGCCCCGGTAGTCGGTGGCGAGTTCGGAGCCGTCGAGCAGGGCGCGGATCGCGGCCGCGGAGGCGAGCTGGCCGGGGTGCGGCTTCTGGCGGTGCAGGAACGGGTGGAAGTGCGAGGCGTTGCCGTTCAGCGCCTCCACGGCGAGGGCGGTGGCGATGTCGGCGGCGGCGGCGAGTTCGGCCGCGTCGTGGGCGGCGAGGACGGCGAAGGCGGAGGTGAAGGAGGTGCCGTTGATCAGTGCCAGGCCCTCCTTGGCGGTGAGCACCACCGGTTCGATGCCCTCCTCGGCGAGCGCCTCGGCGGCCGGGCGGATCCGGCCGCGGTGCAGCACCTCGCCCTCGCCGAGCAGGGCGTGCGCCAGGTAGCAGAGCGGGACCAGGTCGCCGCTGGCGCCGAGCGAGCCCCGTTCGGGGATGAGCGGCAGGATGTCGGCGGCCAGGTGGCGCAGCAGGGTGTCGACCACGACGGGCCGGATCGCGGAGGGGCCGCGCCCCAGGCAGTTGGCGCGGATCAGCTGGACGGCGCGGGCGACCTCGGGCGCGGCGGTCGGGCCGGTGCCGTTGAGGTGGTAGGTGATCAGGTTCCGCTGGAGCGCGGCGGCGCGGTCGGCGGAGATCTGCCGCCCGACGGAGTCGCCGAATCCGGTGGTGATGCCGTACAGCGGGATGCCGCGCGCCAGCCAGTCCTCCTTGAGGGCGACGGAGGCGGACATCCTCCCGGTGGCGGCGGGGGCGAGGACCGGTCCGGCGGTGCCGGGGCGGGCCCGGGCGACGGAGACGATGTCGGCGAGGGTCAGGTCGTGGCCGGTCAGGGCCAGAGGAGGCGTGGTGGGCATGGGTCCTCGTTCCTGGGCGGAGCGGGCGGTCCGGTCGGAGGGGGCGGTGTACCGGCTGGCCCCAAGTCTCGGGATCGGACAGGTGTTCCGTCTTCGGGCGTCGGTACGGACCGGATCCCGTCCCAACGGCCGGGCGGCGGGCGGCGACCCGGCCCAACGGACGGGCCGTCGGACCGGGTCGCCGGGGCGTCCGCCGAGCCCCGTCACCACTCGACGGGCAGCGCCTTCGGACGCAGTGTCAGCAGGCCGCCGAGCCACTCGACCTCCTCGGCGGGCACCGCGAGCCGCAGCGAGGGCAGCCGGCGGGCCAGGGTGCCGAAGGCGACCTGGAGCTCCATCCGGGCGACGCCCGCGCCGGGGCAGTAGTGGGCGCCGTGGCCGAAGGCGACGTGCTTGGGGTCGGCGCGGGTGAGGTCGAGCCGCTC
Source organism: Kitasatospora sp. NPDC057738 (assembly GCF_042798815.1). Taxonomy (NCBI): domain Bacteria; kingdom Bacillati; phylum Actinomycetota; class Actinomycetes; order Kitasatosporales; family Streptomycetaceae; genus Kitasatospora; species Kitasatospora sp. NPDC057738. The sequence goes on from NZ_JBHVJT010000051.1 coordinate 47,155, forward strand.
GGGGTCGTCCACCCGGCGGATGTCGCGGCCGGCCGCGTGCATCACCGGGATGACGCCCTCGCCCTTGGCGACCGGGGTGCCGGCCAGCTCCAGGTCCTCGGTGGCGACCCGCATGAAGCCGATCTCGGACGGCGGGGCGTAGCGCAGCAGTTCCTCGGTCGCGTTGTCCAGCAGGTCGGGGCGCTCGGTGAGCAGCCGCCACTGGTCGGGGTGGCGCAGCAGCTGGTACAGCGCCCGGGAGACCGCGCTGACGGTGGTGTCGTGGCCGGCGACCAGCAGGTTGATGCCGAGCCAGACCAGCTCGCGCTCGTCGAGGCGGTCCTCGTCGTCGCGGGCCGAGATGAGGGTGGAGAGCAGGTCCTCGCCGGGGTTCGCGCGGCGTTCGGCGACCAGCCCGGCGACGTACGCGGCGGACTCCTGGCGGGCGGCGAGCCGCTCCTCGGGGGTGTGGGCGGTGATGGAGACCAGCCGGTCGGTCCACTGCTGGAGCAGCGGGCGGTCCTCGACCGGGGCGCCGACCATCTCGCAGATCACCCAGACCGGCAGCACGGCGGCGAAGTCGTGGTGCAGGTCGGCCGGCCGGGGACCTTCGACCAGGCGGTCGATGAGCTCGTCGGCGATCTCGACCACCCGGGAGCGCCAGCGCTCGGCCTTGCGCGGGGTGAAGGCGGGGGAGATCAGCCGGCGCAGCCGGGCGTGGTCGGGGCCCTCCTGGTTGAGCAGGTTGTACGGGTTGTCGGAGAAGTCCTCGCCGGAGACGGTGCGCACGGCGCCCGGCTCGCGCAGCGCGGCCCGGGACAGCCGCTGGTCGGAGAGCGCGGAGACGACCTCGTCGTAGCCGGTGACCAGCCAGGCCTGGTCGCCGCTGGGCAGCCGGACCCGGCTGACCGGGCACTTGGCGCGCAGTTCGGCGAACTCGGCGGGCGGCTCGCCGTAGGGGGAGAGCGGAAGGGGGTAGGCGGTGAGGTCCTGGTCGGTCATCGGTCTGCCTCTCGGTGGGATCGCTGGGGTCGTGGTCGGGCGGTCGTGGTCTGGTGGTCGTGGTTCCGGTCGGGGGTGCGGGTGCGGGTGCGGGCGCGGGATCAGGTGGTCGGGGCTTCGGTCAGGCGGCCGGTGTCCGGGTCGGGGGCGGGCGCCGGGCCGGCCGGGGGACCGACCGGGGGGCTCGGGGGCGTGGCGTCGGCGGTGCGCCGGCGGGGTGCGGCGAGCAGCCGTACGGCCGGGAGCTCGACGCACCGGTGCAGGAGCCCGGCGAGCAGCCAGGCGGCGGTGAACGCGCCGAGCAGCAGCGCGGTGGCGACCGGGGTGGTGAAGGTCCGTCCGGCGCCGAGGGCGCGGTGGCCGTGGTCCAGGATCAGCCGGTGGACCAGGTAGAAGGCGAAGGTCCAGCTGCCGAGGGTGACCAGCGGCCGGGAGGTGAGGAAGGTGCGCCGGCCGGCCACGTCCCGGGCGGCGAGCGCGGGCAGCAGCAGGGCGATCGGGACGATCGCGGGGGTGGTCAGCCCCCACAGGAACGGCAGCTGCTTGGCGAGGAGTTGGGCCGGGATCAGGAGCAGGGCGGCGGGCAGGGCGCCGATCGGCAGCCGGCGGCCGGTGAGGACGATCCGGGCGAGCAGGATGCCCAGCACGAACTCCAGCAGCCGCACCGGCGGGAACACGTAGACGAACCAGAACTGCCACACCGAGCCGGAACCGAAGGGCAGCGGCGGACGGTCCGGCAGCAGGGCGGAGGCGGCCGGGACGAGCAGGACCGCGGCGATCACCCCGGCGGTCCAGGCCCAGAGCCGTTCGGGGCGGATCTTCCGGATCCAGCGCACCAGCAGCGGGAAGGCGGCGTAGAAGAAGATCTCGCAGGAGATCGACCAACTGACGTCGTTGAGGCTGGAGAAGACCTCGCGGTCCGGGTTCCAGGTGTGCACCAGGAACAGGTTGGGAACGGCCTGGCGGGCGGTCGCGGCGTGGCCGGCCACGGCGAGCAGCACCAGCGCGGCGGCCCAGGTGAGCACGTGCAGCGGGTAGATCTTGGCGGCCCGGCGGCGCCAGAAGCCGCGGGCACTGTGGTCGGGGCGCGAGCCCCAGGTGATCACGAAGCCGCTGAGGACGAAGAAGCAGCTGATCGCGGTCCAGGCGCCGTTGGCGACGAGCCAGGCGTAGGCGTCGGCGACCCCCGCGTCGCCGAACGGTTTCTCCATGTCCGCGTGGAAGGCGAAGACCGGGACCACGATCAGGAATCTGACGCCGGTGAGCGAGGGCAGGCGGGGACGTCTGACGGATTCGGGCATGGGTGGGCAACTCCCCCGTGGGTAGGGCCAATATTTCTAAGGTTCGGCAATTATCAAACAATAGGAAGTCAACTCGCGGAGATGCAAGGGGTGTTGGTGGTCGCGTGGCGCAGAGATTGTTTGACGCTAGATGATTTGACTGCTACGTTCAGCCCACTTGATTGAGATGCAGACGATTGTCTGCCAGATGGATTGGGAGAGGGCCGATGCCGGACACGGCGCCCCGCACCCTCGGCGCGCACAAGGGGTTGGCACTCCTGGTGCTCTGCGCCCAGCTCTTCCTCGACTCGATGGACGTCTCCCTGATGGGTGTCGCCCTGCCGGAGATCAAGCAGGACCTCGGCCTCGGGCCGGAGACGCTGCAGTGGATCATCTCCGGCTACGCCGTCGCCTACGGCGGCTTCCTGCTGCTCGGCGGCCGAGCCGCCGACCTCTTCGGCCGGCGCCGGCTCTTCTTCTGGGCCACCGCCGTGTTCGCCCTGGTCAGCCTCGCCGGCGGGCTCGTCTCCGACGGCACCCTGCTGGTCGTCAGCCGCGTCATCAAGGGCGTCGCCGCCGCCTTCATCGCCCCCGCGGCGATGTCGATCATCACCACCACGTTCAAGGAGGGCCCCGAGCGCACCCGCGCGATGGGCATCTTCTCCCTCACCGGCGCCAGCGGCTACGCGGCCGGCCTGGTGTTCTCCGGCGTCCTGACCGAAGTGCACTGGCGGCTCATCTTCTTCGTCCCCTTCGTCGTCGCCTCGCTCGTCCTCGCCGTCACCAACTACGCCGTCGCCCCCGACCAGGCGCGCACCGGCGAACGGCCCGGCTTCGACGCGGCCGGCGCGCTCACCGCCACCGCCGGCGTCCTGCTGCTCGTCCTCGGACTCGTCCGCGCCCCCGAAGCCGGCTGGGGCTCCGCCGCCACCCTCGGCTCGCTGATCGCCGCCGTCGTGCTGCTGGTCGTCTTCGTGGTCATCCAGCAGCGCCGCACCGACCCGCTGCTGCCGCTGCGGATCTTCCGCTCTCGCACCCTGTCCACCGCCAACACCATCGGCCTGGTCTGGGCCTGCGCCACCATCGGCTGGCAGTTCATCGCCCTGCTCTACCTCCAGCAGGTGCTCGGCTACAGCGCCCTCCAGGCGGGCCTGGCGATCGTCCCGATGGCCGCCGCGATCCTGCTCGCCGTCAACCTCGCGCCCAAGCTGATCAACCGCTCCGGGCTGCGCCCGGCGGCCGTCCTCGGCCTGCTCCTCCAGGGCGGCGGCATCCTGCTGTTCCTGCGCACCGGCACCGACAGCAACTACCTGAGCGTCCTGCTGCCCGCGCTGATCGTGCACGGGCTCGGCAACGGCACCAGCTTCCTCGCCTTCAACATCGCCGCGGTCGGCGGCGTGAAGAACGAGGACCAGGGGCTGGCCACCGCGCTGGTCACCGCCGCCCTCCAGCTCGGCGGCGGCATCGGCGTCGCCGTCGGCGCGGCGGTGCTCACCGGCGTCGGCGGCGCCTCGCCCTCGCTCTCCGCGTACCACTGGGCCTTCCTGGTCGCCGCGCTCTTCTCGGCCGTCGGGCTGGTCGCCGCCGCCCTCGGGCTGGGGGCGCCGAAGGGCGGGGACGGCGCGCAGGCGCCGCCCGCCGAGGCCGCGCCCGCCGAGGCGCAGGCCCTGGCCGCCGACCTCCAGGAGGGCCGGGCGTGACCGCCACCCGGCCCGCCGCCACCGCCGCCGCCGTCGAACACCTCACCCCGGACGACCCCCGGCTCTCCTGGGACGGCATCAGCGGCCTGGCCCGGCACGAGGACCGCTGGATCCCGCTGCGCCTGCCGCTGGACCGGGTGGCGACCACCCTCTCCGCCGACTTCGCCCGCCTCGCCCGACTCCCGGCCGGCGCCCGCTTCGGCCTGCGCACCGACGCCGTCGAACTGGTCCTGGAACTGGACGCCGAACCCGGCAGCGCGCCGCTGGACGTGGTGGTGGACGGCGTCGTCGCCCACCGGTGGCACCCGGTGCCCGGCCGCCACCGGCTCACCCTGCCGCTGCCCGCCGGCGCGAACGGCCCGGCCGAAGTGGAGATCTGGCTGCCGCACCTCAGCCGCACCTGGATCGGCCGGCTCTCGCTGCACGGCCACCGGGTGCTGGAGCCGCTCGAACGCACCGGCCCGCGCTGGATCGCGTACGGCAGCTCGCTCACCCACGCGATGTTCCCGCACGGCCCGTCCGAGAGCTGGGTCTCCCTGGTGGCCGTCCGGCACGGCTGGCGGCTGCGCAACCTCGGCTTCGCCGGGGAGGCGTACCTGGACCCGCTGGTCGCCCGCGTCCTGCGGGACACCCCGGCCGAGCTGATCACCCTGGAGATCGGCACCAACGCCTACATCCGCAGCGTGTTCACCGCGCGCAGCTGGGGCTCGGCGGTGTGCGGCTTCGTCGAGACCGTCCGCGACGGCCACCCCGACACCCCGATCGCGGTGATCGCCGCGCTGCCCTCGGTGGAGCGGGAGAAGGCGGTCAACGCCGCCGGGCTCACCCTGGAGGGCATCCGGGAGCTGACCGGCGAGGCGGTCCGGGTGCTCCAGCGGCTCGGCGACCGGCGGCTGCACCTGGTCGACGGCCGCGAGGTGCTGCCCGTCGCCGAGGCCGACCGGGTCTACGCGGACGGGCTGCACCCGACCCCGGACGGCGAGCACGACCTCGCCGACCGGGCCGCGCCGATCCTCCGGCGGCTCCTGCCGGGCTGACGGCCGGTCCTGCCGGGTCGGCGGTCGACTCCTGCCCGCCCGGCGTCCGGCTCCTGCCGGGCCGACGGCCGCACCCGGCCGGGGCGGCGCCCGGCTCCGAACGACGGTGCCCCGACGGGACGTTCCCGCCGGGGCACCGCCGTGTGCCGGGGCCCGTCAGACCGCCGCGGTCCGTGCGGGCAGCCGGGGCACCGCCGCCAGCAGCTGCCGGGTGTACGGGTGCTCGGGGGAGCGGAACACCCGCTCGGCCGGGCCGTACTCGACCGCCCGGCCGTCCTTCATCACCAGCACCCGGTCGCTCACCTGGCGCACCACCGCGAGGTCGTGCGAGATGAACAGCATCGCCAGGCCCAGCTCGGCCCGCAGCCGGGCCAGCAGCTCCAGCACCTGCGCCTGCACCGAGACGTCCAGTGCCGACACCGGCTCGTCGCAGACCAGCAGCCGCGGCCCGGTGGCCAGCGCCCGGGCGATCGCCACCCGCTGGCGCTGCCCGCCGGACAGCGAGCGCGGCCGCCGCTCCAGGTGCTGCTCGCCGAGGCCCACCTGGGTCAGCAGTCCGACCGCCCGCTCCCGCCGGGCCGCGCCGCGGGCCACCCCGGCGACCGCCAGCGCCTCGGCCAGGATCCGCCGGACGGTGAAGCGCGGATCGAAGGAGGCCAGCGGGTCCTGGTGGACCAGTTGCACGGCGGCCCGGGCCGGACGGCGCTCGCGCTCGGGCAGCGCGCTCCACGGGCGGCCGTCCAGCAGCACCTCCCCGGCGTCCGGGGCCAGCATGCCCATCACCAGCTGGGCGGTGGTGCTCTTGCCGGAGCCGGACTCGCCGACGATGCCCAGGGTCTCGCCGGGCGCGAGCGCGAACGACACGTCGGCGACCGCCTCCCGCAGGCCGCCGTCCGGGGTGCGGTAGCGCTTCACCAGGCCCCTGGCGGTGAGGAGCCGGTCCTGCTCCTGCCCCCGGTCCTGTTCCTGCTTCCGCTCCTGCGCGTCGGCCGCCGGGGCCGGCCCCGGTCGGTCCGGATCGGGCGCGGCCGCCAGCAGCATCCGGGTGTACGGGTGCTCGGGCGCACCCAGCACCCGGTCGGCCGGTCCGCTCTCCACGATCCGGCCGTCCTTCATCACCGCGATCCGGTCCGCCAGCCGGGCCACCACCGCCAGGTCGTGGCTGATCAGCAGCAGGGCCGTCCCCTTGGCCTTCAACTCGCCGAGCAGGTCGAGCACTTGGGCCTGCACCGTGACGTCCAGCGCGGTGGTCGGCTCGTCCGCGACCAGCACCCGCGGCCCCGCCGCCAGCGCGGAGGCGATCAGCGCCCGCTGGCGCAGCCCGCCGGAGAGCTGGTGGGGGTACTGCCGGGCCCGTTCGGCCGGCTCCGGAACCCCGACGTCGCCCAGCAGCTCCTCGACCCGGCCCGGCACCTCGGCCTTCGGCAGCACCCGGTGGGCGAGCAGCGGCTCGCCCACCTCGGTGCCCACCCGGCGCAGCGGGTCCAGTGCGGACAGCGCGTCCTGGAGCACCAGTGCGACGGTGCGGCCGCGCACCCGGCGCCACTCCCGCTCGCCGAAGGCGGCGGCGTCCTGGCCCTCGACCAGGAAGCGCTCGGCCCGGACGGCGGCACCGGGCGCGGTCAGTCCGACCAGCGTCCGGGCCGTGACGCTCTTGCCCGAGCCGGACTCCCCGACCAGCGCCAGGCACTCGCCCGCCGACAGCGACAGCGACACCCCGGCCACCGCCGTGGTCCGCTGCCTGCCGTGGCCGAACTCGACGCTCAGGCCCTCCAGTTCGACGATCGGGCTCATGGCGTCCGTCCTTCCAGGCGGCGGTGCAACTGACGGCCGAGCACGGTGATCGCGACCACCACGGCGGTGATGGCGGCCCCCGGGAACACCGCGATCCACCAGGCGGTGGACAGGAAGTCGCGCCCCTGGGAGAGCATCGCCCCCCACTCCGGGGCGGGCGCCTTGGGTCCGAGCCCGAGGAAGCTGAGCGCCGAGCCCGAGACCACGGCGGTGCCGACGGCCAGCGTGGCGGGCACCGTCAGCGGCCCCAGGGTGTTCGGCAGCACGTGCCGCAGCACCACGGCCGCCCGGGGCACCCCCAGGGCCGTCGCGGCACGCACGTACTCCGAGCCGCGCACCACCATCGCCTGCCCGCGCACCAGTCGGGCGAACCCGGGGGTGGCCGCGATCGCGATGGCCAGCAGCGCGTTGCCGGTGCCCGGACCCACCACCGCGATCACCAGCAGCGCGAGCAGCAGTTCGGGCAGCGCCAGGAGGACGTCCACCGCGCGCATCGCCACCTGGTCGCCGATCCGGCCGGACAGCGCGGCCGGCAGGCCGACCAGCAGGCCCGCCAGGACCGACAGCGCCGTCGCGCCGAGCCCGATCAGCAGTGAGTACCGGGCGCCGTGCACCACCCGGGCGTACACGTCCCGGCCCAACTGGTCGGTGCCCAGCCAGTGTTCGGCCCCCGGCGGGGTGAGCGCGGCGACCGGGTCGGCCGCCGTCGGGTCGGCGTGCGCGAGCAGGGCGGGCCAGGCGCAGGCCACCACCGCCGCCGCCAGGACCAGCGCGGCGAGCAGCACCCCGGGCCGTACCCGGTCCGCCCGCCCGCCGCCCGAGCGGACCGCCCGGGCGGCCGGCCCGGAGGCCGGCGCGACGTCGGAGTCGGGGGCGGGAACGGCGTCGGGGGCGGGAACGGCGTCGGGGGCGGGGGCGATGCCGGGGGAGAGGGGGCCGGTCATGCCGCCACCTCCCGCACCCGGCCGGCGCCGCGCAGCCGGGGGTCGATCAGCAGGTAGAGCGCGTCCACCGCGGTGTTCACCACCAGGTAGACCGCGGCGGACAGCAGGATCAGCCCGATCACCACCGGCAGGTCGTGCCCGGTGACCGCGTCCAGCGCCACCCGGCCCAGACCCGGCCGGGCGAACACCGTCTCCACCAGGACCGTCCCGCCCAGCAGCCCGCCCACCAGCCAGCCGCCCAGCGTGACCGCCGGCACCAGCGCGTGCCGCAGCGCGTGCCGGCCGCGCAGCGCCAGCGGGCCGATCCCGCGCGAACGGGCGGTCAGTGCGAACGGCTCGTGCAGCGCCGACTCCAGCCCCTCCCGCAGCACCTGCGAGAGCAGCGAGCCGAACGGCACCGCCAGGGTCACCGCCGGCAGCACCAGCGACTGCCAGCCCTCCGCCCCGGCGACCGGGAACAGCCGCAGGTGGAAGGAGAACAGCGTGAGCAGCAGGACCCCCAGCCAGAACGGCGGGGTGGAGATCGCCAGCAGCTCCGCCCCGGAGGCCGCGCCGCGCACCGCCCGTCGCCGCCCGGCCGTGGTCACCGCGGACACCAGGGCGAACACCAGGATCAGCCCGAACGCCGTCAGCGCGAGCCCCGCGGTCGGGCCGAGCTGCTCGCCGATGATCCGGCTCACCGGCTGCTGCTGCTGGTAGGAGCGGCCGAGGTCGCCGCCCAGCAGCCGGCCCAGGAAGGTCAGGTACTGCTCGAACAGCGGGCGGTCCAGCCCGAACTCCCGGGTGATCTCCGCCCGGACGGCCGCCGAACCGGTGGTCACCGAGCCGCCGAGCAGGGTCGACACCGGGTCGCCGGGCACCAGGTGCAGCGCCAGGAACCCCAGGGTGGCCGCGCCCCAGAGCACCAGGACCGCACCGCCCAGCCGGTGCAGCACCGCGCGCGCGACCCGTGTCACTTGTTCTTCCAGACGCCGGCGAACTGCGGCCACGCGTTCGCGTCGAACGCCAGGCCCCGGACGAGCTGGGTGTGCCCGATCAGATTGGTGGTCACGTACAGCGGCAGCACCGTGCCGTGCTCCACCGCCCACCGCTCGGCCTTGGTGTAGTCGGCCTTGCGGGCGGCCGGATCGGTGGTCGCCGCGCCCGCCGTCAGCCAGCCGTCGAGCTCCGGGTCCTTGCTGAGCGACACGTTCTGGCCGCCGGCCGCCGGGGTGTTGGAGGAGAGGTAGAAGCCCGCCAGGATCGCCGGGTCGGCCCGCACCCAGGAGTTGTCCCACAGGTCGTAGTCGCCGCTCGCGTAGATCTTGAAGTAGGTGCCGTTGTCGATCGAGTCGCGGACCAGCTCGACCCCGGCCTTCTTCAGGTCCGCCTGGATGCCCGCCGCCAGGGTGTCGCGCTGGTCGCGCACCAGCGAGGCGATGTACGGCCAGTGCAGGGTCAGCCGCTTGCCGTCCTTCACCCGGTAGCCGTCCGCGTCCCTGGCGCTCCAGCCGGCCTCGTCCAGCAGCTTGCCGGCCGCCGCCGCGTCGTGCGGCAGCGCGTCCTTCAGCCCGGCCTCGTACGCCGCCGGGGTGGTCGGGCTCAGCGGGCTCCAGGCGCGCTCGTACTCGCCGAAGTAGATGCTCTTGACCAGCGCGTCCACGTCCACCGACCGCTGGACGGCCCGGCGCACCCGCTCGTCCTGCAGCGGCCCCCGGGTGGTGTTCAAGAACAGCGAGTAGACCACGCCGGGGTTCTGCGTGCGGTTCACCTCGATGCCGGTGGCCGCCCGCACCGTGCGCACCGCGGTGACCGGCAGCGTGGCCGCGTCCACCTGGCGGCTGGTCAGCGCGCCGCTGCGGACCGAGTCCTCGGGCAGGAAGCGGATCGTCAGCCCGTCCAGGTACGGCGCGCCCTGGTTCGCGGCGCCCTCCGGGGCCCAGGCGTAGGCGTCGTTGCGCTTGAACTCGACGTGGTCGTTCTTGACGTACTCGGTCTCCTTGAACGGCCCGGTGCCCACCGAGTTCTCGCCGCCCGCGCACAGCTGGTCCGCCTTCTCCGCCAGCGACTTCGGCGAGGCGATGCCCAGGTAGGGGGTGGCGACCGCCTGCAGGAACGGCACGTACGGCTCGGCGAAGGACACCCGGACGGTGTGCGGGTCCACCACCTCCGTGCCGGTGTACGGGCCGAGCAGGCTGGCCGCGTACAGCGACTTGGTCCTCGGGTCCTTGACGTGGTCCAGGTTGGCCTTCACCGCGGCCGCGTCGAAGACCGTGCCGTCGTGGAAGGTGACGCCCTCGCGCAGCTGGAAGGTGTACGTGCGGGCGTCCGGCGAGATCTGCCAGGACTTCGCCAGCCACGGGTGGAAGGCGCCCTTGTCGTCCAGGTACACCAGCGAGTCGAAGACGTTGCGCTGGATCACCGCCGTCACGTCGCCGGGGCTGACGTGCGGGTCCAGGCAGGACGTGCCGACCGCCACCGCGTACTTCAGGGTGCCGCCGCGCACCGGGGCCCCCTCGGCGCCCGCCCCCGGCCCGGCCGGGCCCGCCGAGGAGCAGCCGGCGAGCAGGACGGCCGCCAGACCGGCGGCGGGCACGGACGAGGGGACGGCGAACGGACGGCGGACGCGCCGGGCGGCGGGCACGGGTCTGCTGGGCATGGGTGACTCCTTGGTGGTGCCGGTGGAGGGCGTACGGGACCGCCGCCGGGCGCGGGCGCGCACGGCGGGGGAAGGGGGAGAGGAGAAAGATGGGGCGGATCCCGCGTCGGATCCGCGCCGGGCCTCGCTCGGGCGTCAGGCCGAGGCGCGGCAGGCCGAGGCGCGGCAGGCCGAGGAGCGGCAGGGGGCGCCGGGCACACCGGTGCCACGGGCGCGGTCGAGGGCGCGACATCGGCCACGGCTGCCCGGACCACCCGCCGACGGGGCGAGGCCCCGCGCGGCCGGTGTCCTGCCACCGCTGCTGTGCACTGCGGCCTCCGATGCCTGCGCGTTCGCCCGTTTCGCGCACCAGGGTGCCCGCTACCGGCGGTTCCTGGCCACCGCGGCGTTCCACCCAGTGGAAGACGCCGCCCGGCGGGGCGCGTCACCCGGGGAAGACCCCCTCCGGAGGCGTGTCACCCGGCGGGGTGCGCCTCCTCCGCGGCCACCGAACGCGCGACCTCGGCCGCCATCAGCCGCCCCGCCTCGCGCAACCGCCCCTCGTACCGGGCCGGATCCACCGGCGCGGCCACCACCAGCCCCAGCGCGGCCAGCAGCGAACCGTCCGGATGGAACACCGGCACCGCCACCGCCCCGTACGCCGGCTGCATCTCCCGGCGCGCGTACCCCACACCCCCGCGCCGCACCGCCGCCAGCTCCCGGCCCAGCCGGCCCGGCGCCACCACCGTGTACCGGGTGTGCCGCGCGCCCGCCGCCGACAGACCCGCCGCCACCTCCCGCACCAGCGCCTCCGGCGCGTGCGCCAGCAGCACCCGGCCCACCGCCGTGGCGTGCAGGTCCATCCGCCCGCCCACCCGCACCTGGAACGGCGAGGACTGCACCGCCGCACTCGGCAGCCGGTCCAGCAGCAGCGCCGAACGGCCGTCCAGCGCCGCCACCAGCGCGGTCTGCCCGGTCCGCTCGTGCAGCTCCCGCAGGGCCGGCTGCGCCAGCTCCCGGATGCGGCGCAGGCACGGCGCCAGCGCCCCCAGCGCCCACAGCCGCCGCCCCAGCCGGTACCCGCCGTCCCGCTGCCGCTCCAGCGCGCCCCAGGCGACCAGCTCACGCACCATCCGCAGCGCCGTCGGCGCCGGCAGCCCGGTCTGCCGCGCGATCTCGGCCAGCCGCAGCGACTCCCGCTCCCCGTCGAACGCCTCCAGCACCGAGAACACCCGCCCGGCCACCGAGCGCCCCCCGGCCTCCCCCGAATTCCCCGCCACCCGCCCCACCCTCCACCGCCACCGCCGCCCACATCCCGTCACCCGCCCCAACACCCGCGCCCGGCACGCGGATTCCGCGGTGCGGGCTCCGCGTACCGCGGCCCTGCGCGAGGCCGCCCGGCGGAACCGGGCCGGCGGATCCGGGCCGGGCACCCTAGAGCAGGCAGTCGGCGGTGGTGAGGACGGCCCGCGTCTGGTGGGCGAGTTGCTCCTGGACGGGGACCCAGCGGGCGCCGAAGCGGTGGCGCAGCCGGTCGAGGCTGTCGGTGACGACGGCGCGGGCGCGGTCGCGGGCGGCCTCGGCGGCGGGGTCGCGGGCGTCGGCGAGCAGCCGCAGCAGGACCGACGCGACCCGCAGCGGCACGCGGGCCGCGACCAGGCCGGCGGTGGTCACCCGGGAGGCGGTGAGCGGCTCGGAGCCCCAGCGCTCCAGCCACTCCTCGGCCACCCGCGGGGCGGCCGCCAGGCTGAGTTCGACGGTGCGCAGCAGCGGGCCGAACGCCTCGTGGCCGTAGGCCTCGTACTGGTGCGCGGCGACGCCCGGGAGCAGGGCGGCGAGCTCCTCGGCGCGCGCGGTGAGGTCGCGGGCGGCCGCGGCGAGGGTCTGCTCCCCGGCCGGGTGGGGACGGGCGTCGCCGACCGCGTCGACGGCCCACATCGGGACTTCCAGCACCGCGCTGACCGCGCCGTACCGGGCCGCGTACGACCAGGTGGACAGCTCCGGCTCGTCCGGCAGGGCCCGGGAACCCCCGGTGCCCGGGGCCGGCATCAGATAGGTGCCCGGGTCCGGGCTGGCCCAGCCGATCGCGTCGTAGGAGTCCACGTCGAGCGGGACGCCGGCCCGTTCCGCGGAGCGGGCGAAGCGCCCGGCCAGGCCCTGGACCGGGCGGGTGAGCTGGACGAACGCGCCGCCGAAGTCCACCCCGTGCAGCGAGCACTGGAGGAAGGGGCGCAGCTCGTCGATCAGGCCGGTCAGCGCCAGGCTCTCCGGCATCGGCGGGCGGCCGGAGCCGGGGGCGGGCAGCAGTTCGGGCTGCTCCTCGAAGGAGGGGCGGAAGAAGTGCTCGTAGTGGCGCCGCATGGTGAGCGGGCCGTCCAGCCAGCCGGCGTTGAGCGCGGCACCGTCCGGGTCGAGGCAGAGCAGCAGGTGCCAGGAGACGCCGGGGCAGGCGGGACGGTCCAGCAGCACCTCGGCGAGCCGGACGGTCCCGGCGGTGCCGATCGGCTCGTTGGGGTGAGGGCCGCCGACCACCAGCACCGCGCGCGGCCCGCGGTCCACGGAGAGCAGCATCAGCGGGCGCCCGGCCCGGGAGCGGCCCACCTCGCGCAGCCGGCAGCGGTCCGGGTGCCGCAGGGCGAGCCGGCGGGCGGCGGACTCGGCCTGGGCGGGCGTGGGGTAGCGGGCCGGCCGGTTGTCGAGGGGCCGGAGGGGGCGTATCCGCCGACCGGTGTCGGTCATGGTTCTCCTAGCGCCGGTCGTACGGCCGCCGGGGCGCGGGCGTGCGGGTGCGCCGCCGGGCACGGCGTGCGGGCGGGGGACGGGGGCGGGAACGGGGCGGGGCGCCGCGCGGGCCGGGACGGGGGCCGAGCGGAGCCGGGACGGGGCCTGGCGGGGGCGGACAGGGCCGTGCCGGAGCGGCCCGTGGTGAGGGAGGGTCGCGCCGGCCGGAAAACCGAGAGGGCCGAGCGTACGACTCAACTTCCTTGTCCGGAAGGGGGGCAGATCTCTTTGGCGGAGCCCTGTCAGTACCGCACGGTCCTTCCGGGCGTGTCAACGGCGGACGGCACCGGCCGGCGGGCGCGCACTGCGCGTGCCGGGGCGGGCACCGGCGGGTGCCGGCGGACGGCGGCGGGCACGGGCGGACACCGGCCGTCCGGGAGGCGCCGGAGCGCGCGGGGCCCGTGATCCGGGGCAGACGGCCCGTTCCCCGGATTGGGCTACCCTTGAGGGTCACCCCTCCCGTGCCGGCCAGCGGCACCGAATCACGTCGTAAGGGTTCCTAGTACATGACTGTCGAATCGGTCTTCCCACGCCTGGAGGCCCTCCTCCCGCACGTCCAGAAGCCGATCCAGTACGTCGGCGGCGAGCTCAACTCGACCGTCAAGGACTGGGACGCCTGCGACGTCCGTTGGGCGTTGATGTACCCCGACGCCTACGAGGTCGGCCTGCCCAACCAGGGCGTCATGATCCTCTACGAGGTGCTGAACGAGCGCGAGGGCGTGCTCGCCGAGCGCACCTACAGCGTCTGGCCGGACCTCGAGGCGCTGATGCGCGAGCACGACGTCCCCCAGTTCACCGTGGACGCCCACCGCCCGGTGAAGGCCTTCGACGTGTTCGGGCTGTCGTTCTCCACCGAGCTCGGCTACACCAACATGCTCACGGCGCTCGACCTGGCCGGCATCCCGCTGGAGGCCGCGGCCCGCACCGACGAGGACCCGATCGTCCTGGCCGGCGGCCACGCGGCCTTCAACCCGGAGCCGATCGCCGACTTCATCGACTGCGCCGTGGTCGGCGACGGCGAGCAGGCCGTCCTCGACATCACGGAGATCATCCGCGCCTGGAAGGCCGAGGGCCGCCCGGGCGGCCGGGACGAGCTGCTGCTGCGCCTGGCCCGCACCGGCGGGGTGTACGTCCCGAAGTTCTACGACGTGGAGTACCTGGCCGACGGCCGGATCGGCCGCGTCGTGCCGAACGCCCCGGGCGTGCCGTGGCGGGTGTCCAAGCACACCGTGATGGACCTGGACGAGTGGCCGTACCCGAAGCAGCCGCTCGTCCCGCTCGCGGAGACGGTGCACGAGCGGATGTCCGTGGAGATCTTCCGCGGCTGCACCCGCGGCTGCCGCTTCTGCCAGGCCGGCATGATCACGCGCCCCGTGCGGGAGCGAAGCATCACCGGCATCGGCGAGATGGTGGAGCGCGGGCTGAAGGCGACCGGCTTCGAGGAGGTCGGCCTGCTGTCGCTGTCCAGCGCCGACCACACCGAGATCGGCGACATCGCCAAGGGCCTGGCGGACCGGTACACCGAGGACAAGATCGGCCTGTCGCTGCCGTCCACCCGCGTCGACGCCTTCAACATCGACCTCGCCAACGAGCTGTCCCGCAACGGGCGCCGCTCGGGCCTCACCTTCGCCCCCGAGGGCGGCAGCGAGCGCATGCGCAAGGTGATCAACAAGATGGTGTCGGAGGAGGACCTGATCCGCACCGTCGCCACCGCGTACGGCAACGGCTGGCGCCAGGTGAAGCTGTACTTCATGTGCGGCCTGCCGACCGAGACCGACGAGGACGTGCTCCAGATCGGCGAGATGGCGAAGAACGTCATCCAGAAGGGCCGCGAGGTCACCGGCCAGAACGACATCCGCTGCACCGTCTCCATCGGCGGGTTCGTGCCCAAGCCGCACACCCCGTTCCAGTGGGCCCCGCAGCTGTCCGCCGAGGACACCGACGCCCGCCTGGCCAAGCTGCGCGACTCGATCCGCGGCGACCGCAAGTACGGCAAGAACATCGGCTACCGCTACCACGACGGCAAGCCGGGCATCGTCGAGGGCCTGCTCTCCCGCGGCGACCGCCGGGTCGGCGCGATCATCCGCGCGGTCTACGAGGACGGCGGCCGCTTCGACGGCTGGCGCGAGTACTTCTCGTACGACCGCTGGATGGCCTGCGCCGACAAGGGCCTGTCCGGCACCGGCGTCGACGTCGACTGGTACACCACCCGCGAGCGCACCTACGAGGAGGTGCTGCCCTGGGACCACCTGGACAGCGGCCTCGACAAGGACTGGCTCTGGGAGGACTGGCAGGACGCCCTGGAGGAGGTCGAGGTCGACGACTGCCGCTGGACCCCGTGCTTCGACTGCGGCGTGTGCCCGCAGATGGACACCCAGATCCAGATCGGCCCCACCGGCAAGAAGATGCTCCCCCTGACGGTGGTCAACAAGTAGCGCGTCCCCCCGTCCCGGGGCGGACAGAAACGACACGGCGG
>NZ_JBHVJT010000051.1:62774-70990 GCF_042798815.1 Kitasatospora sp. NPDC057738
GAAAGAAGATGCTACCCTTGATGGGGGTAAAAAAGGGGCGCGTCCCCCTTTCCCGCACCCCCGGACCGGAGGGTCTCGCTTGGGGGTCGCGGCGTGCGGTGGAGCGGAGGCTGACCAGGGGCGGAGCGAGGGGGAGCGCGGGGCGCGTACCCTTTGAGGTGACAGAGTCCGGACAGTGGCGGGAAGACGCCGCACCGGACGGGGACAACTGACTAAGGACTGAGCGACCCTGGCACGCCGTACGCCCGACGGTCCGCCGCCCGCGCCGACGGTGCAGCGGATTCGTCTCCGCTACACCAAGCGCGGCCGGCTCCGCTTCACCAGCCACCGCGACTTCCAGCGCGCCTTCGAGCGCGCCCTGCGCCGGTCCGCCGTTCCGATGGCCTACTCGGCCGGCTTCACCCCGCACCCGAAGGTCTCCTACGCCAACGCGGCCCCGACCGGGGTGGCGAGCGAGGCGGAGTACCTGGAGATCGGCCTGGCCGCGGTCCGCGACCCCGAGCAGCTGCGGGCGCAGCTGGACGAGTCGCTGCCGGCCGGCCTGGACGTGATCGACGCGGTCGAGGTCCGGACGCCGAACTTCGTGGAGCGCCTGGAAGCCTCCGAGTGGCTGCTCCGACTGGACGGCGTGGAGCCCGACGTGGCCGCCGAGGCGGTCGCGAGCTTCCTCGCCGCCGAGCGGGTCGAGGTCGAGCGCCGCACCAAGAACGGCCTGCGGGTCTTCGACGCGCGGGGCGCGGTGGCGGCGCTGGAAGCCGTCCCGGCCCAGGTCGAGGCCGGTGCGGACGCCGGGCCCGGAACCGACCGCGATGTTCGGACCGGCCGTCCCTGTGCGATACTGCGCCTGGTAGTACGACACGCCACACCCGCCGTACGACCCGACGACGTATTGTCCGGTCTCCGTGCGACGGCCGACCTGGCGCCGCCGGTCCCCGCAGAGGTGACCAGGCTGGCGCAGGGGCCGCTCGACGAGGAGACCGGCACGGTGACCGACCCGCTGGCGCTCGACCGCGCGGCGGCCCCGGTCGGCTCGGAGCCGGCCGTGGGGCCGCACGCTACCGCGTCCGCCTAGCGGGGGGAGGCCGGGTCCAGTGCCTCACTGGACCCGACGGTCCTCCAGGGTTCCCGCGGCTCCCCAGGGGAGCGAGCGTCGTCGCAGCACAGGCCTGCCACCCGGGGCCTGCCGACCAGGAAGGTCGGCCGGTCCGGGACCCCGTCCGGGAGCCACCCGGGGTTGGGGGACGGCGCAGCTTGGGAAAACCTCAGAAGACTGGTCAGAACCAGAAGACTTTCGACACCCCGCCGAGCGCGGGGCGCCGAGCGAGACTACGAGCCCCTGTGCGGCGTCGCGTCCGCGCGGCGGCACCGTCAAAAGGGTCCGGTCCGGGCATCGTCGCGATGCCGGCCACCCAGCGGTGCCGTGCCGTGCCCGGATGTGGAGCCCGGGGGCCTGACGGGAGATCCACCCGCATGCTCGATAACACCGATCCGCAGCAGACTGCGGCCACGGACCAGAACGAATCCGCCGCGACCGGTGGCGAGGGCGCGTCCGCCGCGCCGCCGCGCCGTCGTCGCCGCGCGGTGTCCCGCCCGGCGGGCACCCCGCAGGGTGCGGCCGCCGAGGCGGCCGAGACGGTGCTGCCGGCCGAGACGCCGACCGCCGCGGCCACCCCGGCTCCGGCCGTGGAGCCGGCGGCCGAGCCCGCCGCCGAGAAGCCGGTCCGGGCCCGCCGGACCCGCAAGCGCGCCGAGGCCCCGGCCGGGGCGCCGGAGGCCACCCCGATCGTGGTGACCGCACCGGAGACGGCGCAGGCCCCGGCGGCCGAGCCCGCCGCCGAGAAGCCCGCGAAGGCCACCAGGGCCACCAGGGCCACCAGGGCCACCAAGGCGGGCAAGACCGAGGAGGCGGAGAAGGCCGAGGTCGCCGAGGTCGCCGAGCCCGTCGCCGAGAAGCCCGCCCGGGCCCGGCGCACCCGTAAGCGCGCCGAGGCGCCCGCCGGTGCTCCCACGACCGAGGCCGAGGCGCCGGTCGTCGAGACGCCGGTCGTCGAGGCCGTCGCCCCCGAGGCCCCCGCCGCCGCCGAGCCGGTGGCCGAGGAGGCCCCGGCCGCTCCGGCCCGCCGCCCCCGCCGCCGTCGCGTGGTCGAGGCCGCGCCGGTCGTCGAGGCCCCGGTGGAGGAGCCCGTCGCCGAGGCGCCGCAGGCCGAGGAGCCCGCCGCCGCGGAGGAGCCCGAGGAGGAGGCCGTCGAGGCCGCCGCCCCCGAGGCCCCCGTCACCGAGGCGCCCGCCGAGCCGCACCACCGGGTGCGCCGCCGCGCCGTGCGCCCGGCCACCGCGGTCTTCCAGGCCCCGGTGTTCCAGGAGCCGGCCCCCTTCGTCGCGCCGTCCACGCCGTCCGCGCCGGCCACCGCGGCCGCGCCGCAGCAGCCCGTCGCCGCCCCGGTGCAGGCCGAGGCCCCGGCCGTGGCCGAGCGCACGGAGGAGGACGACGAGTTCGAGTACAGCGGTGTCGGCCGTCGCCGCCGGGTCCGTACCCGGGTCGAGCCGACCCGTCGCAAGCCGGCCGCCCAGGCGAAGGCCCAGGCCCAGGCGAAGGCGCCGGCGAAGGCCCCCGTGAAGGCCCCGGTCGAGGCCGCGCCGGTCGTCGAGGCCCCGGTCGCCGAGGCGCCCGCCGTGGAGGCCCCCGTCACCGGTCCGGAGACCGAGGGCGAGTGGGAGGACGACGGCCGTCCGTCGCGCCGTCGCCGCCGGGGTGGCCGCCGCCGCCGTCGTGGCGAGGCCGAGGAGTTCGAGGCCGCCGAGGCCGTCGAGACCGAGCAGCCCGCCGCCGAGGAGTCGGCCGAGGCCGTCGCCGAGGACGAGGGCGAGGAGGACGACGACGACCTGGCCGCCGGCCTGTCCTCGTCGCGCCGCCGCCGTCGCCGCCGTCGCCGCAGCGGTGAGGCCGGCGCCGTCGAGGCCGCCGAGACCACCGAGGACGGCGTCCGCACGGTGGTGAAGGTGCGCGAGCCGCGCCGCCGCTCCACCGAGCCGTCCTTCGACCCGGACGAGGTGCAGTCCATCAAGGGCTCGACCCGTCTGGAGGCCAAGAAGCAGCGCCGCCGCGAGGGCCGCGAGCTGGGCCGCCGCCGGGTGCCGATCATCACCGAGGCCGAGTTCCTGGCCCGCCGCGAGTCGGTCGAGCGCGTCATGGTGGTGCGCCAGAGCGGCCAGCGCACCCAGATCGGCGTCCTCGAGGACGGCGTGCTGGTCGAGCACTACGTCAACAAGGAGCAGGCCACCTCGTACGTCGGCAACGTCTACCTGGGCAAGGTCCAGAACGTGCTGCCGTCGATGGAGGCCGCCTTCGTCGACATCGGCAAGGGCCGCAACGCGGTGCTGTACGCCGGTGAGGTCAACTTCGGCGCGCTGGGCGGCCACGGCGGCCCGCGCCGGATCGAGTCGGTGCTGAAGTCCGGCCAGTCCGTGCTGGTGCAGGTCTCCAAGGACCCGATCGGCCACAAGGGCGCCCGCCTGACCAGCCAGATCTCGCTGCCCGGCCGCTACCTGGTGTACGTGCCCGAGGGCTCGATGACGGGCATCTCGCGCAAGCTCCCGGAGAACGAGCGCGCCCGGCTGAAGCAGATCCTCAAGAAGATCGTCCCGGACGACGCGGGCGTCATCGTGCGCACCGCCGCCGAGGGCGCCTCCGAGGAGGAGCTGACCCGCGACGTCCAGCGCCTCCAGCAGCAGTGGGAGGACATCCAGAAGAAGGCCGCGACCGGCAACGCCCCGGCGCTGCTGTACGGCGAGCCGGACATGACCGTCCGGGTCGTCCGCGACATCTTCAACGAGGACTTCAGCAAGGTCATCGTCTCCGGCGACGAGGCGTGGAAGACCATCCACGAGTACGTCTCCAACGTGGCCCCGGACCTCGCCGAGCGGCTCCAGCGGTGGACCTCCGAGGTGGACGTGTTCGCCACCTACCGGATCGACGAGCAGCTGATGAAGGCGCTGGACCGCAAGGTCTGGCTGCCCAGCGGCGGTTCGCTGGTGATCGACCGCACCGAGGCGATGGTCGTCATCGACGTCAACACCGGGAAGTTCGTCGGCCAGGGCGGCAACCTGGAGGAGACGGTCACCCGGAACAACATCGAGGCGGCCGAGGAGATCGTGCGCCAGCTGCGGCTGCGCGACCTCGGCGGCATCATCGTGATCGACTTCATCGACATGGTGCTGGAGTCCAACCGCGACCTGGTGCTGCGCCGCCTGCTGGAGTGCCTGGGCCGGGACCGGACCAAGCACCAGGTGGCCGAGGTCACCTCGCTGGGCCTGGTCCAGATGACCCGCAAGCGGGTCGGCCAGGGCCTGCTGGAGTCCTTCTCCGAGCCGTGCGTGCACTGCAACGGCCGCGGCGTGATCGTCCACATGGAGCAGCCGAGCGCCCACGTCCACGCCCCCGTGGCGGCGGGCGAGGCCGGTGCGGGCGGCGGCAAGCGCCGTCGTCGCGGCAAGGGCGGCGCGGGCCACGAGGAGCCGCAGGCCGTCGAGCCCGTGGTGACCATCCTGTCCGAGTCGGCGGAGGACGTCGCCGAGCCGGTGCGCGAGGAGATCGAGGGCCAGCTGGCCCTGGAGGTCCCGGGCGTCGAGGCTCCGGCCGAGGCGGCCGCGCCGGCCGTCGAGGTCCCCGCGGCCCCCGTGGCCGAGGTCCCGGCCGCCGCTCCGGCGGGCCGTCCGCGTCGCCGCGCGGTGCGCAAGGCGACCGCTCCGGCGGGTTCCCCGGACACCGCCGAGATCGTGGTGCTCCAGGCCAAGGCCGAGGCGGCGCTGGAGGCGGCCCTGGAGGCCGCCGCCCCGGCGGTCGCGGAAGCCGCCGCCGAGGCTCCGGGCGAGCCGGTCGTGGTCGCGGAGGCCGCGGTCGTCGCCGAGGCTCCCGAGGCCACGGAGGCTCCCGAGGCCACGGAGGCTCCCGAGGCCACGGAGGCCGGCGAGGCTCCGGCCGAGGAGGCGCCGGCGCCGAAGAAGCGGGCCGCCCGCAAGACCGCCGCGAAGAAGACCGCCGCCAAGAAGACCACCACGGCGGCCAAGAAGACCACCGCCCGCAAGACCGCCACCAAGCGGACGAGCGCGGCGGCCAAGAAGGCCGCGGCCGCCGAGGGTGATACGGCGTCCGAGTAGTGCCCACGCCCGGGGCGGGAGTGATCCCGCCCCGGGTCGTACGGGCCGGTTTGCCCCCCGGGCGGCCGGTCCGTATTCTTGACCATCGGCGTGTCTACGCCATGCTCCCGAGCACATCACCTTCCCGGGTCGCCGCGTTCGCGCGGAGGGCCGGGGAGAGGCTCCTGTGTCCGTACCCAGGTGGCTGGCGTCGGGGGTTCCGACCGAGCAAGGAAAGCAGGTACCGCATGTACGCGATCGTTCGCGCAGGCGGCCGCCAGCACAAGGTCGCCGTGGGCGACGTGCTGGAGATCGACCGTATCGAGGCCAAGCCGGGTGACTCGGTCGAGCTCTCGACCATCCTCGTCGTCGACGGTGACGCCGTCACCTCCGACCCGTGGGTCCTGGCCGGCGTGAAGGCTCACGCCGAGGTGGTCGACCAGACCAAGGGTGACAAGATCGTCATCCTGCGTTACAAGAACAAGACCGGCTACCGCCGTCGCCAGGGTCACCGTCAGCAGCACACCGCGGTGCGCATCACGAGCATCGACTCGGTCAGCAAGTAAGGGGATAGCGAAAAATGGCACACAAGAAGGGCGCAAGCTCTACTCGTAACGGCCGTGACTCGAACGCCCAGCGCCTCGGCGTGAAGCGCTTCGGTGGCCAGGTCGTCTCCGCCGGCGAGATCCTCGTCCGCCAGCGCGGCACCCACTTCCACCCGGGTGCCGGTGTCGGTCGCGGTGGCGACGACACCCTGTTCGCGCTGACCGCCGGTGCGGTGCAGTTCGGCACCCGTCGTGGCCGCAAGGTCGTCAACATCGTGGCCGTCGAGGCCTGAGTCCCCGCGGACTCCCGAGTCTGAGAAGACCCACCGGGTCGGACAAGACTCACAGTGAAGGGTGGGCCGGAATTCTCCGGTCCACCCTTCACGCTTTACGCAGGTAGCAAGCAGACTCTCGCGCACTGGAGGCACACCCATGACCACCTTCGTGGACCGCGTCGAACTTCATGTCGCCGCGGGTAACGGGGGCCACGGCTGCGCCTCCGTGCACCGCGAGAAGTTCAAGCCGCTCGGCGGCCCGGACGGCGGCAACGGCGGTGAGGGCGGCAGCGTCATCCTCACCGTGGACTCGCAGGTCACCACCCTGCTGGAGTACCACCACTCGCCCAAGCGCAAGGCCACCAACGGCAAGCCGGGCGCGGGCGGCAACCGCACCGGCGCGATCGGCGAGGACCTCGTCCTGCTGGTGCCGGACGGCACCGTGGTGCTGGACCGCACGGGCAACGTGCTGGCCGACCTGGTCGGGCACGGCACGAGCTTCGTCGCCGCCCAGGGCGGCCGCGGCGGCCTCGGCAACGCCGCGCTGGCCTCGGCCCGCCGCAAGGCGCCCGGCTTCGCGCTGCTCGGCGAGCCCGGGGAGGCCCGTGACATCGTCATGGAGCTCAAGTCCGTCGCCGACGTGGCCCTGGTCGGCTACCCGAGCGCCGGCAAGTCCTCGCTGATCTCGGTGCTCTCCGCCGCCAAGCCGAAGATCGCGGACTACCCGTTCACCACCCTGATCCCCAACCTCGGGGTGGTCACCGCGGGCGACATCGTCTACACCATCGCCGACGTGCCCGGCCTGATCCCGGGCGCCAGCCAGGGCCGCGGCCTGGGCCTGGAGTTCCTGCGCCACGTGGAACGCTGTTCGGTGCTGGTGCACGTGCTGGACTGCGCCACCCTGGAGCCCGGCCGCGACCCGCTGACCGACCTGGAGACCATCGAGGCCGAGCTCGCCGAGTACGGCGGTCTGGAGGACCGCCCGCGCCTGGTCGCGCTCAACAAGGTGGACGTCCCGGACGGCCAGGACATCGCCGACCTGACCCGCGCCTCCCTGGAGGAGCGCGGCTACCGGGTGTTCGAGGTCTCCGCCGCCTCCCGCAAGGGCCTGCGCGAGCTGAGCTTCGCCGTGGCCGGGATCGTCGCCGAGGCGCGCGCCGCCAAGCCGGCCGAGGAGTCCACCCGGATCGTGCTGCGGCCCAAGGCCGTCGACGACGCCGGCTTCACCATCACCGAGGAGGACGGCGCGTACCACATCCGCGGCGTCAAGCCGGAGCGCTGGGTCCGCCAGACCGACTTCAGCAACGACGAGGCCGTCGGCTACCTCGCCGACCGGCTGGCCCGCCTCGGGATCGAGCAGGAGCTGTGGAAGATCGGGGCGCACGAGGGCGACACCGTCGTCATCGGCCCCGAGGAGAACGCCGTCGTCTTCGACTGGGAGCCGACCATGGCCGCCGGTGCCGAGATGCTCGGCCGTCGCGGTGAGGACCACCGCTTCGAGAACCCGCGCCCGGCGGTCGACCGCCGCCGCGAGAAGCAGAAGGGCCGGGACGCGGCCGAGTCCGAGTTCCTCGCCTTCGAGGCGCTCTCCAGCGGCCGCCAGGCCGCCATCGAGGGCGAGGACGACGAGGACCACTGAGCCTCGGAGTCCTGAGGCCTGTCTCCAGGGCCCCTGTCGGACGGCCCCCGTCACCTGTCGAAGGTGGCGGGGGCCGTCCGCGTGCTCAGCGGTGACCGGGCGTCACTTGGCCCAGGAGGCCTGGAGCTTCAGCGGGTCGGCCAGGTCGGTGTAGCCGACCGCGGCCGGGGTGTTCCCGGGGATGGAGATGATGGTGCAGCCCTTGGCCTCGGCGCCCTTGGTCACGCCCTGGAACTTCGCCCCGGTGCACTTGGGCAGCGGGGTGGCGGCGGTCATGACGTTGAGCCCCTTCTTGCCGGCGGTGTCGAAGACGACGAACTTCGAGTCCGGGGCGGTGAAGGAGAGGCTGGCGTCCCCGACGTTCTTGATGGTGTAGCTCACGTACACCGGGGTGCGGCCTTCCAGGCCGACGATGCTGATCTTGGCGGCGGTGAAGTCCTGCACCGAGCCGACCTCGACGCCGGTGACGGTGATCTCCAGCTTGGTGGCGACCTTGGAGGTCTTGTCGGCGAAGTCCACGGTGGCGCTCTGGCCGACCTTCACGCTGCTGGCGGCCGCCGGGACGGCTCCGCCGCCGGCCCCGCCGCCCGCCGCACCGGCGGTGCCCGCGCCGCCGGCCGC